>DATGYF010000108.1:0-3871 GCA_035298145.1 Terriglobales bacterium
GGCCACGATAGCCTGGGCCACCAGTTCTTTGCCGGTGCCGCTTTCCCCGCGCACCAGCACGTTGACCGCGCTCTCGGCCACGCGGGTGACGGCGTCATACACCAGCCGCATGGGCTCGCTGCCCCCGATCAGCTGGCAAAAAGAGTTGCGCTCACGAGCCTCCTGGCGCAGCCGCCGGTTCTCGATTTCCGTGGACCGTTCCTCCAGCGCGATCCGCAGCGCTGCCTGTACTTCCACAAAATCGACGGGCGCGACGAAACATTGACGGATTCCGGCCTGTTCGAACTGCCTGCGTGAAGTCCTGTTGTGCGATCGGGTGAACCCGAGCAAGACCAGGTCCTCGTCGTGCGCGCGAAGCTGGCGCACCAGCTGCAACATCTGATCGTCCGAGGCATGGGCGGTTTCAAGGTCCAGAATGACGGCTTCGACCGTGGCCTCGGCGAGCAATGGCAGTACCTGCTCACCCGAGTCCAGCAGCGTGGTATGGAAGGCGGACGCCAGTACTTCCTGCGCCGCCAGCTGCACCGACTCATCGGTGGTCACAACCGCTATGCGCGGGGCTGCGCCGGTGGGTATAGTATCCATCGCGATCGGCATTATAGGTCAATTTTTCACCCCGCATAGGTTAATTTTAGACCAAAAATCACATGGGGACAGCCGCCCCCGGCTGTCCCCACATGATCTGAAAAAAATGGAGAGACGGGACGAACCCCCCGCCTCCCTGGGGAGAACTTTGTGAACCAATTACGAACCGCTATCAGCCTGGCCAGGCTCCGTGGGATGCAGCACCCGGAAGGTGTTGCCGCCGTTTGACCAGACCAGGACCAGCGCGTCTTGTCCCTTGGGCACGCTGCCCAGCGCGTTCTTTACCTCGGCGGCGTCGTGCACCGGCTTGCGATTGACCTCAAGGATCACATCGCCCTGCTGCAAGCCCGCGTTGTCGGCGGGGCTGCCCGGTTGTACCCGCTCAACCACCGCGCCGTGAAGACTGTCCGGCGCCTGCAGCTGCTGACGCACATCAGGCGTAATGTCTCCCAGCCCGATTCCCCAGCGGGGCTTTCCCTGGCCCGCGTCCGAGGTTTCATTCCCCGACTTGTCGCGCTTGCCCATAGCTTCGAGAGTGACCGGTGCCGTGATGTTCTTGCCGTCACGCATCACTTGCAGATGAATGGTTGTGCCCGGATTCTGCTCTCCCACTAGCACCTGCAATCCGCCGGCGTCTGTCACTTCCTTACCGTCGATCTGGGTGATAACATCGCCAACTTTCAGGCCCGCCTTGGCGCCCGGCGAATCGGGTTCGACCTGGGTGATCACCGCGCCCACGGCTTTGTCCATGTGGAAGAACCTCGAGTTGTCAGGGGTAACGTCGGAGATTCCGACCCCGATGTACCCATGCGTCACTTTGCCAAACTGGATCAGCTTCTCCACCGTGGGGCGCACGATCTGCGTGGGAATGGCGAATCCCATGCCGGAGAACGAGCCTGAGGGTGAGATCAGAAAGGTATTGATCCCGACCACTTCGCCGTGCGCGTTCACCAGGGGCCCGCCGGAGTTTCCCGGATTGATGGCCGCGTCGGTCTGTATGAACTGGCCGGGCTTGCGCGCGTCGTCGGACGACGGATTAGGGCGGTTCAGCGCGCTGACAATGCCGCGCGTTACCGTGAAGCGAAATCCGAACGGGTTGCCGAAAGCCAGCACGGTCTGGCCGGGATGCAGCTTCGTGGAATCGCCCCAGGGCACGTTGGGCAGGTCGTGGCCCTCGATCTTGATGACGGCAAGGTCAGTGAGCGGATCGGTGCCCACCACCTTGGCCGGCAGGATCCGGCGATCGCTCATGGTCACGCGAACGTCGGTGGCGCCATCGACCACGTGATTATTGGTGACGATGTATCCGTCGGGCGAGATGATTACGCCGGTGCCCAGCCCGTGCTCAATGCGCGGCGGCTGCCGCTGTGGCATCTGTTGTCCGAAGAACTGGCCGAAGGGCCCAAAAAATTGCTGCATGTCCTGCTCGTCTCCGCCGGCCATATTGGCTTTGGTGCGTGACGTCACCGTAACGTTCACGATCGCCGGGGTAACCCGCGCCGCCAGGGTTTCCATGGCATGGTCGAGCGAGAGCAACGCTCCTACGCTGTTGTCATCCAGGGCGGTTGTGGTCGGACCCGGCATCGCCGCCCGGGCCGGCATGGCCTTCACGAAATCGTAGGTCACGAATGAGCCCACCATCGTGATCGTCAGTAGCGGCACGATCAGACGGAGGCCCAGCTTGTTTTTCAAGTTTGCAATCCAGCTTTTCATCTTCTTCAGCTCCTTTTGGTTGACAACTAATTATTTAGTTGATAATGGGCAAAAAAAAACTCAAATCACTCTGGCGATAATTTGCTCTGCGGTTAATTTCTGCCCGGGGCCAATCACGGTAACCTGCCAGACACACAGGTCCCAGACCACCGGGCCGGAACCATCGTGTTGTTGGGTTTGCACAAACTCGGTTCGCATCACCAGAAACACGGTTGGAGGCGCGACCCGGTCGTTCGCCAGGCTGCTGCGAACCAGCATCGGCGGCTTGGCCCGGTGCTGCACTGCCTTGGCCGGGATGACATCGGCCTGTTTCGCTTTATTGAAGGACTGCCCGGCGCCGGCGGTCGCAGCCACGGGGTCAGCACTCTTCTTTGGGGCACGGACCTTTTCCGACCCGACATGTTCGGTCCCGATGCGTAGTTTCGCGGGAATGACCTGAGCTCCCATCTGTGATAACTGACTCGCCTCAAAATCGCGGGGTGCAGTCGCATTCGCAATAGCAGGGGACGCCGAGACGTTCTCGAAGGAAACCAGCCGCGTGGGCGCCTGCGACAGCGCCACCAGGCAGACCAGCGACACGCCGCTTACCAGCACGGGTGCCGGCCTCCACACTCGCGTGGCTCTGGGACGGTGGACGTCCAGAATCTGCGCTACCCGCAGCGTAACGTTCCGCAGCCGGTCAACCGCAGCCTGCGCCAGGGCGAGCCCGCGCCGCAGAAAACTTTTCTCGGCCAGCGACACCAGGCACTCCGCGTAGGCCTGCGGAGTCGTGGTGCTGGAAAGGACCATGTCATCACAGGCCATCTCGCGTTCGAGCGCCAGCTTCTTCTCAATCCACCACACCGCGGGATGGAAGAACAACAGCGCGCCAAGAATCTTCTGGACCAGGTTTGTCCAGTCATCCCGTCGCCGCAGATGCGCCAATTCATGCAGCAGGATGGTGTTCAACTCCGCGGCAGAAAGTTCCTCCATGGTCCAGGAGGGAATGACCACCAGTGGCTTCGTGAACCCGATTGCAGTCGGCACCCGTAAGCGATCCGACACGCACAGCCTCGCCGGCCTCGGGGAATCGAATTCTTTCAACGTCTTCCCCAGAACCGGATCGAGGGTCGCAATGTCAACCGGCACGCAGCTCTTGCGGAGCCGATGGAGATGCCAGAAGCCAAGGCCCACCCGGAGCAGGCCTGCAGCCGCCACCAACAACCATGCGGCAAATATGTATAGCGCCCACGAGGCCGGCATGGTGATCTCGGAGCGTTGTGCCATCCCGGCGCCGCTGCCAGCCCAATTACCGAAAAGGGGAAGCGTCGCGATCCCCAACAAGGCTGCAAACCACACCGCGAACCGCGTATTCGAATTCTGCGGGCCGACGGCGCGCAGCACCAGCCAGGCCAGCAGCGCGATCACCATGCCTTCCACCGTACAGTTCAATATTCTCTCGGCGGAAAGCTGGGCCACGGATTGCAGGCTGAAGGCGGTCACAATCATTTCTCATCTCTCGCTTGCAATAATTGCCGCAGGCGGGCCAGCTCCGCGGCTTCCAGTCCTTTGTTCTCCGAGCCGAGGTCTTCCA
>DATGYF010000109.1:0-10044 GCA_035298145.1 Terriglobales bacterium
AATTTATCCCACGCCGGTGCTGGGTGTGGTCGGCGTTTTCGAAGACGTGCACAAGGCGGTGCGTCCGGATTTCCGCGAAGCGGGACGCGCCATTGTTCTCTTGCGCGGCGCTGAACCAGGAGATGCGACCGACGCCGAATCGGCTTTCGGTTCTTCGGAGTACGCCAAGGAAATTCTGGGCGCGGTCTGGGGTTACCCTCCCGAATTGGAGTTGGAAAAAGAGGCCGCCCTGCAGAAAGCGCTGGTGGAAATAGCTCAAATCGAAATTTTGGATTCCGCCCATGACTGCTCCGACGGCGGGATCGCCGTAACACTGGCTGAATCGGGACTGGCTAAAGGCATTGGAATGAATGTTGATTTGACGTCTCTAGGATTGCCGCCGGAGTTCGTTCTGTTCGGCGAGGACGCGAGCCGGGTGGTCATCTCGTGCGACCGCGAGAACTTCGGCAGAATCCAACAAGTGGCAGTAAAATATGGCATCACGGCAGAATTGATCGGAGAAACGGCGCCGGAGCGGGTTGAGATCAAGCTCGATGGCCGGGTTGTGGTGTCGGCGGCGATTTCGGAATTGCGCGAGGTACATGAGGGCGCGCTGGAGAAGGCGCTGCGGACGGACGTAGAGCCGATGGCAGCGGATTGAAGAAATGCCGAGCTTCGCTCGGCTGGGCACGTGAGACACCTGCCCCTACGTGGGCTTTGGCGGGTTGGCTGAAAGCTGAGGGCTGATAGCTATCATGTTCGACAAATTCCATGACGAGTGCGGAGTGGTTGCCATCTACGCTCACCCTGAAGCTGAGAAACTGGCTTACCTGGGGCTGCATGCGTTGCAGCATCGCGGGCAGGAATCGGCGGGGATTGTCACCTCGAACGGCCTGACTCTGCGCGCCCATCGCGCCATGGGATTGGTGGCCGACATCTTTACCGAGGACGTTTTGTCACCGCTCCATGGCACGCTCGCGATTGGACACACGCGCTACTCCACTGCCGGCGATTCGGCTCTCTTCAATGCCCAACCCATCATGGTGCAATCGAACAAAGGCATGATTGCCCTGGCCCACAACGGCAACCTGGTGAATGCGCATGAAATCCGTCATCGCCTCGAAGCCCAGGGTTCGATCTTCCAGACCAATAGCGACACTGAAGTTATCGTCCACCTGATCGCGCTGTCCAAGGAACAGACATTACCGGACGCGATGGCCGACGCGCTGCGCCGCGTTGAAGGCGCGTTCTCGCTGGTCATGCTCAGCTCGGACCGGGTGTTCGCGGCCCGCGATCCTCGCGGCTTCCGTCCTCTAAATATGGGAAGAATTCCCCGTCTCGAAGGACAGCGGCAGGACACCATCGTGTTTGCCTCCGAAACCTGCGCCTTCGATCTGATCGGCGCCACCTATGAGCGCGAAGTCAAGCCGGGAGAGTTGGTGATCGTGGGACCGGAAGGCATCACGTCGCGCTTTTACTCTCCGGCGGCCCCTCAGTCGAGCTGCATTTTCGAGCACGTTTATTTTTCGCGGCCCGACAGCATGGTGTTTGGACGCCCGGTGCAGGCCAGCCGCGAAGGCCTGGGACGGCAACTGGCGCGGGAAGCCCCGGCTGATGCCGACCTTGTCGTGCCTGTGCCGGATTCCGGGGTTACAGCGGCCGTCGGCTATGCCGCCGAGAGCGGCATCCCGTTCCGCTTCGGACTGATCCGCAATCATTACGTGGGACGCACTTTCATCGAGCCCCGGCAAAGCGTGCGCGACTTTGGAGTAAAGCTGAAGCTAAACCCCGTACGCACCCTGCTCGAAGGCAAACGCGTGGTGCTGATCGACGACTCCATCGTGCGCGGCACCACCAGTCGCAAGATCGTGCGCATGATCCGCAACGCGGGCGCGAAAGAAGTGCACATGCGCGTCTCCTGCCCGCCCACGATTTCGCCCTGCTTTTACGGTGTGGACACGCCGTCCAAGAAAGAATTAATCGCCGCCAACAAGTCGGTGGAAGAAATTCGAGAATTCATCGGCGCCGATTCCCTGGCGTATCTCTCGCTTGAGGGAATGAAAAAAGCCTGCGCCGACGGCGAGAAGACCACCTACTGCACCGCCTGCTACACCGGTTCGTATCCCACCAAATGGGTTGACGTGGAGGACATTCTGCCCGCGACCATCAGCCAAACGTAGGGGCAGGTGTCCTCACCTGCCCGGCCGGGCAAAGCCCGGCTGGTTTGAATTCGTGCGCGAACAGAAGACACCCGGCGAGCTTCGCTCGCCCGCCCCGAACAGGGGCGTCGGGCCTACGTGGCTCTCGCTGAAACTACACGTTCAATCCCCTGCAGATCCTTCGCAATCTGCACATCGTTCCAGCCCGCCAGCAAATCACGCACACCATCTGCAATCGTGCCGCTGATTTCCATCACCAGCCAGCCCTCAGGCTTGAGCGACTCGCGGGCCTGGGGAATTAGGCGCTCGATCACCTCCAGTCCCGTAGCTCCCGCAAACACCGCGTTGCGCGGTTCATACTTGCGGACTTCAAGCTGCACCTGGTCTGCTTCCGAGTCGCCCACATACGGCGGGTTGGAAACCACGAAATCAAACTCGCCGCGCCCAAGGCCTTGCAGTAAGTCAGCCTGATGGAATTGGATCCGATCTTCAAGTTGATGGCGGGCCGCATTGGCGCGGGCGATTTCCAGAGCCGCTGCTGAAATATCGGTAGCGTGGATTTCGGCGCCAGGCAGTCCTTTGGCCAGGGCCAGGGCGATGCATCCTGATCCGGTGCCGACGTCGACGATATGCAACAAAGACGCGGGCGAGGGCGCCCGCGCCACACGTGCAAGCACCGTTTCGATCACGTGCTCGGTCTCCGGACGCGGAATGAGCACGGCTGGAGTGACAATCAGGTCCATGCCCCAGAATTCCTGGTGTCCGGTGATGTACTGGGCGGGCATGCCGCGTTCGCGCTCGGCCAGGGCCTGGGCATAGCGGGTCTGTTCATCCGTGGAGAGTTTGCGCTCGGGATGAGCATGGAGATAGGCGCGGTCGCATTCCAAAGTGAACATGAGAAGCAATTCGGCATTCATGCGGGGCGAGGGGACGCTTGCAGCGGTGAGGCGGGAGATCGCGGAAGCTAGAGTGTCGCGGAGCGTCACTTGGTTATTTGATCACAGGGTTGGCAGGGACGACATTACCACCCACAAATGGTTCTCGCGGCATGCCGTCACGCGGGCGAGGGCGCCCGCGCCACACCTCACACTGCTGTGGTGGCCTCGGTCTTCAGCTTTTCCGATTGATAGTGAGTGACCAGGGCTTCGATCAGGGGCTGGAGTTTTCCGTCCATCACCTGCTCGAGCTGGTGGATAGTCAAGCCAATTCGGTGGTCGGTGACCCGGTTCTGCGGAAAATTGTAGGTGCGAATCTTTTCGCTGCGATCGCCCGAGCCCACCATCGCCTTGCGTTCTTTGGCCAGGGCATCCTGCTGCTTCTGCATTTCCATCTCGTAAAGACGGGCGCGCAGCACACGCATACCCTTCTCGCGATTCTTGATCTGCGACTTCTCGTCCTGGCAGCTGACCACGGTGTTGGTCGGAATGTGGGTTATGCGTACGGCGGAATACGTAGTGTTTACCGACTGTCCGCCAGGTCCCGAGGAACAGAAGGTATCAATGCGCAGGTCTTTGGCTTCAATCTTGATGTCAACATCCTCGGCTTCGGGCAGAACGGCCACCGTGACGGCCGAAGTATGCACCCGGCCCTGCTGTTCCGTCGCGGGAACGCGTTGCACCCGGTGAACACCGCTCTCGTATTTCAACCGCGAGAAGACGCGTTGGCCTTCGATGATGGCGATCACTTCCTTCAGTCCGCCGACCGAGGAGTCGGAAGTGGAGAGCACTTCGACCTTCCAGCCTTGCGTTTCCGCGTAGCGGGTGTACATCCTGAACATTTCCGCGGCGAACAGAGTGGCCTCGTCGCCCCCGGTACCGGCGCGAATTTCCAGGATGACGTCTTTCTCATCGTTAGGATCTTTCGGCAACAACAGCACCTTGAGTTCTTCCTCCACGCCGCCAACTCGAGCCTCCAGTTTGTCGAGTTCCTCCTGGGCGTAGGCCCGCATGTCGGGATCTTTCTCATCCGCCAGGACAGCTTTGCTTTCGGCAATCCCGCGCTTCAGATCTTTGTACTCGCGATATTTTTCGACGATGGACGAGACTTCGCTGTGCGCCTTGGCCGTCTTCTGGTACTTGACCGAGTCGTTCATGGTCTCCGGAGAGGAGAGCGCCCGCGTCAGTTCCTCGTAGCGGGCTTCGATCTGGTCGAGTCGTTCAAACATTCGAATCAGTCGTCGGTCGTCAGTCTTCGGTCGTCAGCAAAACGGGAGCTGTTTACCGTTCAATTCTAGTACTGAAAGAGTTTGGAGAGAATGTTCGCGGGGGAACCGCTAGGCGATCACTAACTCGCCGCCGTGCTCTTTTTCGAGGGCCATGGCATGGTCCAGCGCGATGATGGCGCACTCGGCCTGGGCGTCGGATGGCGGCTGCGTGGTTATGCGTTGCAGCCAGAGGCCCGGCGCGGTCATCAGGGCGAACAGGGATCCACGGTGCCGGGCGGCGAAACGGATGATCTCGTACGAGACTCCCGCAATCACCGGCAGCAGCACGATGCGCATGCCAAATTTAGCCCAGAACGTGGTCACCGGAATCACCGCGGAAACCAGGATGTACACCATGATCGAGATCAACATCACCGTCATCAGAAAGCTGGTGCCGCAGCGGGGATGGAAAGTCGAATACTTCTGCACCGACGCGGTCTCCAGCGGGTCGCCGTTCTCGAAGGCGTACACCGTCTTGTGCTCCGCGCCATGATACTCATACACCCTGTGAATATCGCTCCACAGCGAAACTCCCCAGATGAAGAGCAGGAACAGGGCGATACGAATGACGCCATCCACCAGGTTGAAAACAATCTGCTCACCGAACAGCGGGTTCACCCGCTTCATTTCAGTGGCCGCCAGCAGCGGCAGAAACTTGTACATGAAAATAAAAAAGCCGACCGAAATGATGATGTTGACCGCGGCCATCCAGCCGGTGATTTCGAGCTTCTTCTTTTCTTTTTCTGGCGCGGGTTCGGGTTGCAGTTCATCAAGCGCCACGTTGGCGGAAAACTTCAGCGCGCGGAAGCCCAGACTCATGGCGTGACCGAGCGTCACCACGCCGCGAATGACCGGCCAGGCCATCCACTTGCGTTTGTCCGAAAGCCGTTCCAGCGGTTCGCTGTGAGTGGCAACTTCGCCGGACGGTTTGCGGCAGGCGATGGCCCAAGCGTGCGGAGAGCGCATCATCACGCCCTCGAGCACGGCCTGGCCGCCGACCAGGGTTTCCTCGCCGCCTTCAAGCGCGGGCAATAACTGCACGGCCACCAGGAAACGCCACCAGGTTCGCAAGAAACGCATAAGCTTTAGATGCCCTCCCAGTGCGCTGGGCTCAAACTACAAGGGTACCACAGGCGCTTTCGTTTAGGATGAGGTCAGCGCCGGTTAAGTGACTAAAGATAATGGGGTTAGAGTAATAGAAATGTAGGCGCGAGCGTCCTCGCTCGTGCAGGGCTATCACAGCATTCGCCTATGCCATCAGAAGAACCGGGGTGCAGGAACCAGGGACGCACGAGCGGGACGCTCGCGGCCCACATCAAAAGCTCATGATCAAGTTGGCTGAAACCTGCGAACGGATCGCAGGCACGACCAAAAAACTGGAGAAGATCGCAATCGTCGCCGATTACCTGCGGGCTTTCACCCCGGAGGAAGCTCCTGTCGCCGCCGTATTTCTCTCTGGACGGCCTTTTCCTGTTTGGGAAGAGACTACGCTGCAGGTGGGCGGAAGGGTGTTGTGGCGGATAATCGCGGAGCTTGCGGGAAAGAGCGAAGCCGAACTCACCGCTGCCTATCGGAAGCTCGGCGATCTGGGCGCGGTAGCGGAAGCAGTTCTCCCGGCGTCAACCAAGACACACGTGGGGACGGGCGCCCCCGCCCGTCCTGGCCCGTCAACGCCCGGCGGCATTGCACTGACTCTGCCAGAAGTCGCCGCCAGATTCCGCGAAATTGCGACAGCCCGCGGCCCGGCCGCGAAGGCCGCACTCGCCCGCGACCTGTTGTCGCAAGCCTCGCCTCTCGAAGCCAAGTACCTGGTGAAGATCATGACCGGCGACCTACGCATCGGCTTGAAAGAAAGCCTGGTGGAAGAAGCCATCGCCAGAGCCTGCGGCGTCACGTCGAGCGAGGTACAGCGGGCGAACATGCTGCTGGGCGACATTGGCGAAACTCTAAAGCTGGCAGCGGCGGGAAAATTGGGCGAAGCGAAGATGCGCTTGTTCCATCCTCTGGGTTTCATGCTGGCCAGCCCGGCAGCATCGCCGGAAGAAGCGCTCAGCTATTTCGAGAACGCTCTGGTAGAAGACAAGTACGACGGCATCCGCGCCCAGGCGCATTGTGCAGATGGCGAAGTACGAATCTTCTCCCGCACCCGGGACGAAATCACAGAATCGTTCCCCGAACTTCCCGACGTCCTTGCCGGCCTGCCAGATGGAGTGATTCTCGACGGCGAAATTGTGGCCTGGAGCTACGCAAATGTAGCGCCGGCGTCTCGCCGGCTGTCCGGCGGGCGTCCCGCCCGCCGCGCTGAAACCAGTGCCGAAGACCAAACCCGCGAAACTGGCCGCGCCCTCCCCTTCAGTTCGCTGCAACAACGCCTGGGACGAAAACAAGTCAGCGAAAACCTGATGCAGCAGGTGCCGGTAGCCTATCTGGTCTTCGATGTGCTCTTCGCCAACGGCGAGTTACTGCTGGAGCGTTCTCTTCTCGAGCGCGAGAAAATTCTCGATGCCCTGCTGGGGGCGCCGAGAAAATCCCGGACACAAATGGCCTCCGGTAAACAGGCGCGTCTCGAATTCGGCGACGACGCCGGCGCCGCGAACACGCGGGTGATTCGCGCACCCGTATTTCAAGCCTCAACGCCGCGAGAACTCGATCTGCTGTTCGCAGCCGCCCAGGCCCGCGGCAACGAAGGCCTGATGATCAAGGATCCCACGTCGCCCTATACGCCCGGACGGCGGGGGAAGGCGTGGCTGAAGCTTAAGCGCGAACTGGCCACGCTCGACGTGGTGGTTACGGCGGTCGAGTACGGCCACGGCAAGCGCATCGGAGTATTGAGCGACTACACCTTCGCCGTGCGCGATGGGGAAAAGCTGCTCAACATCGGCAAAGCATACTCCGGCCTGACCGACGTCGAGATTGCCGAGATGACCAGATGGTTTCTCGAGCACACCATCGAAGACCAGGGCTTCCGCCTCATCGTGGAGCCCAAGATCGTCCTGGAAGTCGCATTCAACAACATGATGCAATCCGACCGGCACGAGAGCGGGTACGCGCTGCGCTTTCCGAGGATCGTGAGGCTGAGGCCGGATAAATTGCCGGAAGAGGCGGATACGATAGAGCGGGCGAGGAAGATTTACGAGATGCAAAACAAGAATTGATGGATTGCCAAATTTTCGAATTGTAAATCCGGCGGCCCCCAAAATTCGTAAATCCGAAAATTCTAAAATTCGTCAACGGTTCAATGCTTGTGCTGGTGCGCGGCTTCCGCCACCGGAATCACGCACCCATGCGCCACTTCGCAGACCGCGTTTTCGAACTGGATGGTGGTGTGGGCAATGTGGAACTGGTTACGCAGGCAGTCTTTCACATCGCGCAGAATGCGTTCGCTGACCGAGGGCGGAATGTCGGCGATCGAAATGTGGCAGGAAAGCGCCCTCGTCTCCGACCCGATGTTCCAGACGTGCAAGTCGTGGACATCGTTTACGCCCTCAATCTCCCGCATCGCCGCCTCGACCTGTTCCAGTTTGATGCCGCGCGGCGTGCCTTCGAGAAGAATGTTAAGGGTCTCACGCACGATGCCGAAGCCCGACCACAGAATGAGGACCCCGATCCCAACCGAGAGCACGGAATCGATCCAGTTCTGGCCGGTGGACATGATGGCCCAGCCGCCGGCGATGACCGCGGCGGTGGAGAGCGTGTCCCCGATTTCGTGCAGGAAGGCGCTGCGGATGTTGACATCGCGTCCCGCGCGATACAGCAGCAGCGCGATCACGCCGTTCATCACCACGCCCGCGGCCGCCACCCAGATCATGACTCCCGCGTGCACCGGTTCCGGGTTCTGCAGGCGGTGGAAGGCTTCGTAGAAAATGAACCCCGAAACTGCAACCAGAGATACTGCGTTGACCAGGGCGGCCAGTACCCCCGCCCGGTGATAGCCGTAGGTCTTGGTGGAACTGGGTGGACGAGACTGCAGGTAAACCGCGGTCAGGGAAAGCAGCAGCGCAAAGAAGTCAGAGAGATTGTGCCCCGCCTCGGAGAGCAGCGCCAGCGAGTGGGCGCGAATGCCGGCAACGACCAGCAGCACGATGTAGGCGGCGGTGACCACCAGCGAAAAACGCAAGATGCGTGAGGTCTTTTCACTTCCTCCGGGGCTGGCGTGCACGTGCATATATCAAGTCTAAGGGGATTGAGTAAGAGGTTCAAGACACAGCGGTAACGGGTTCCCCATCCTCGTCTCTCCGTCTTTTGGAGAGACAGGGCGGGGGTTTGTTTCCCACAGAGTCGCCTCCCCCACCCTGTCGTTCCACAGAACGGAACGACGAGGCCCACTGTACAATGCTTGGTCACTCGCAGAAATAAAAATGTCCATCCGCGAACAAAACTTCTGGCTCACCACCGGTAACATGCCGCAGACTGACCCGGCGATCTCCCTTCCCGGCGGCGTTAACGTTGCCATCATTGGAGCCGGGTTCACCGGACTCTCGGCGGCGAGGACGCTGGCGAAACTCGGGGCTAAGGTCGCTGTGCTCGAGGCCGAAACCATCGGCTGGGGCGCCAGTTCGCGCAATGGCGGCATGGTTCTTACCGGGCTGAAGCTGGGCGTCAACAAGCTCATTTCGATGTACGGCCGCGAGCGCACCCAACGCATGTATGCCGCGTCGCTGGCTACGATTGATTGCGTGGAGAAGCTGGTCAGCGAGGAGAACATCGATTGCGACTTTGTCCGCAGCGGGCATCTCGAAGTTGCCTGCAAGCAGAAGCACTTCGACGACTACGCCCGCCAGGCGGAAGTGATCGCGCGCGAATTCAATCACCAGCTGCGCGTGGTGCCGCGAGCCGAACTGCAGTCCGAGATCGGGTCATCGATCTACTATGGCGGGATGGTGGATGAAGTCAGCGCCGGGCTGAATCCTGCGAAATACGTGGCCGGACTGGCGCAGGCAGCGATAAGGGCGGGCGCCACTGTCTTCGAAAATACGCGAGTGGAGAACATTGAGCGTGAGGACCTGCATGGAACGCAGCACTGGCGCATCATCACGTCTCGCGGCGCCCTGCGGGCACGCGAGGTGTTCGTCGGCACCAGCGGCTACACCGGAGCGGCGACTCCGGCGCTGCGCAGGAAGCTTATTCCCATAGGCTCGTACATCATCACCACGGAAGTTCTGCCCGAGGCGCTGGCGCGGGAGCTGAGCCCGCGCAATCGCATGATTTACGACTCCAAAAATTATCTCCATTACTACCGCCTGACACCGGACCGGCGCATGCTCTTCGGCGGCCGCGCGGCATTCTTCCCCGAGACCCGGGATTCCATCCGCAAGAGCGCGGAGATTCTGCGGCGCGGCATGATCCATGTCTATCCCCAGCTGCACGATGTGAAGGTCGAATACGTCTGGGGAGGCACGCTGGACTTCGCTTTCGACATCATGCCGCACGCCGGGCAGATGGATGGAATTTACTATGCGGTCGGCTATGCCGGGCACGGCGTCGCCATGGCAACCTGGCAGGGCCAGCAGATGGCGCAGATGATTGCAGGCCAGAAGCCCGAGAACCCGTTCGTCGGAATTCCCTTTCCCGGCGCGCCGCTGGGGCTGTACAACGGTAAGCCCTGGTTCCTGCCACTGGCCGGCGCCTGGTACAAGTTCAAGGATTGGGTGAGCTGAAACCACGTGGGGACAGCCGCCCCCGGCTGTCCAGGCCGCGCAAGGC
>DATGYF010000110.1:0-1935 GCA_035298145.1 Terriglobales bacterium
TCTCCGAGCGTGCCGCCCATCCAGAACAAAAACAGAAACCGATAAAGAGCTGCGAAGACAATAGCTATCCCCAATCCCATCACCAGCGCAACCGGCCAGGCGGGAACGATCCCCACTATGGCGATGCAGATCAGCGCGAAAAGCAGCACTGCCGAAAGCAAGATGAGTCCATCGACCAGACGCGAAAGCACGGGCGCCGAAATGGCGAACGGAAACCAGGGATGCAAGGTGCCGGGCTGACTGCTGACGCTCCCACTCCGTCGCACGCCCGCTGCTTCTGGTTCCAGGCGGATTGCAGGCCGCGCCGCCGAGGAGAACAACAACTCAGTGGTCTGCTGGCCGCTGTGGTTATGGAAGAAAGCCGCATCTCCGGCCGAGTTTTGCGCCGCAGCCAGGAGCTGAATCAGAATCCATTCTTTCAGCAAGCGCCGGGAACGCGGGGAAAGAAGCACAAACTCGACTCCGGCCTGCCCCACTGGATCGGACCAGGCCACGCGACCCGTGGCTTCAATGCGGGCGCGTGGGTTGGCCAGGTCGAAGCGCAGAAAAACCTGCTGGTTTACGTACAGAGGAGCCACGGCCTGAATGGCCAGCCCCGTGTCACCCAGATTGCGGATGACGCCACCGTTGGCCTGATCCAGATTGACATAAGCCAGGCTCTGAATCTGGTGGCGGTAGTGACCTCGCCGGCCCAGAGGCGTGAGCGATACTGCTTCCCCGGATGACGGCGCCACGCGGAGATCCATGGCGAAATTCTAGCCAAGCGAGCGACCGCTTCTCAGTACCGACACTGGTTCAAGCGGCCGGGTTTCAGCTTTGCATCGTCAGGAGGCGGGACGTTCTTCCTGAGGATAAATCTCGCCCTGGTGGGCACGATCCCATGCGATCAAACCATTGAGATCGTAGCGGTAGGGCCCGTAGGCGCAAAATGCCTTTTCGTCGAAAAGGCGTTTGATCCCACAACCCGTGCAGACCTGGTAAGAATACCCGTGGGAGCGGACCGGCCAGCTCATCTTGCTATGCCAGCAACCCCGTAAAAGCACAACCGCAGCGCCGGTCAGCCCCGTAGCGGTTACGCCCAAGGGCCACAGCCAACGCGACCTTTTCTTCTTCGATTCATCTGCCACAGCCTGTAAACTCCTATGTTTCAGAAGGATACCTTTAAGTCGGTGCGCGGTGCAAGAGCTTGCAGTCCACCACCGGGCCTGGCCGGTTATGGGATTTGCTTATCCCATCCCATTGGCCCAGACCTTTAGGGGCACGGTCAATATTGCGATCAAAGCAATTCCACTGTAACTTAAGGACTGTCCGTACGGCGATCCCCCAATGGCCGTACGGGATCTGTGGATCTGTGATGTTTGATACGCAGGATTTCCCTCCGGCGCCGTGCCGGCTTGAGGAAAAATAATCCACAGGAATTTCCACTGCACAAATGAGTGCTCATCCGCAAAACGCGAGCCCCAGATTGTCTGACGACGGGTCAACCGGTAACCGGGTACCTGACAGCGGGCTGACGGACGGCGGCTCGATCATGGAAGGCGCTGCGATCTCTTCACCCTCCGGCTCCCAGAGCGCGACGTCATCGGTCATCCACGCGCCGGGGCACGAAGCTCTGCAGGCCCTGCTGGCTTTTTCCAGCCTGCATGAGCAGATACGCCAGCGGCGCGCCCTCGAGCGGAGCGGCGAACCGTTGAGCGCCGATGTCTGGGAGTTGGAACAGTTCGTCTTGGACGAAGTGTTGCAACTGGTGGCGGAGCGCGCCCTTACCCTTACCGGAGCCGATGGCGTCGCGGTTGCCATGGCTGAAGGCGATGCCATCGTTTGCCGGGCTGCGGCAGGAACTGTCGTGCCTGAGCCCGGAGCCCGCCTGGACCCGAAATCAGGTTTTTCCGGAGCTTGCCTGCGCAGTGGCGGAATCGTGCGCTGCGATGACAC
>DATGYF010000111.1:0-8346 GCA_035298145.1 Terriglobales bacterium
TTACTCAAGCCGGTGTAGCGCGCCATCTGATCGATGACCTTTTGCCGCTCCTCCGGAGTAATCGCGTCGCCTTTGGCCAGCGCTTCGGCGTATTCGGTCGAGGCCCATTGCTCCGACTCCTGCCGCGCCTTGGTCATGTCCTGCATCAGGTCGGGCGGCAGTTTTTTGTGGTAACCCGCGATCATGGTGAAGCTGGGAATCAGCAGGATGTAAGGCTGGTCGTTACTCTTGGTGTCTTCGAGCGTTTGGAAGCTGAGCGCGGTCGAGAGCAGAGTGATGCCGTTGAAAGAAATGCCCTGGTCCACGAGATTGCCGGCGATGCCAGCGGCGCGCGTGGTCCCATAACTTTCGCCGAAGAGAAAGAGCGGTGAACTCCAGCGCTCGTAGCGCGTGAGATACAGCCGGATGAATTCACTGAAGGCGTCAATGTCGCCCTTCACACCCAGAAATTTCTTGGACAGCTCTGCGTTGGCGGCGCGGCTGAAGCCGGTTGACATCGCATCCACCAGGACCAGATCACTCTTGTCGAGCAGTGTATGCGGGTTGTCCGCGATGTGGTAAGGGGCGGGCGGCAGCAAACCATCGGGCCGCAATCCTACCCGCCGCGGCCCCAGCGCGCCCATGTGCAGCCAGACGGTCGCCGAACCCGGGCCGCCGTTGAAGGCAAAAGTCAGCGGACGTTTTTCCGCATCTTGTCCGTCCAGTGTGTAGGCCACGAAAAACATCTCGCCTTCGATCTTGCCATCGCCGCGCTTGAGCGGCAGCCGGCCCGTGGTGGCGGTGTACTTGAGTACTTTGCCGTCGAGCGCAATCTGGTGATGGGTCACCACCGGCGGAACTTCGGAGACATCAAATTCTTCTTTGTCCTTGTCAGTACCCGGTTTGGGAGCCGCCGGCTTCTGCTCTTCGGCCGGATTGGCTTCCGGGGTCTTCTCGGCCGGCTTCTTCTCCTGATTCCTTGCGGCTGGCTCTGTGTTCTTCGTCTTCTTTCCCTTGACTTCGTCGGTGGATGAGTTGGCCTGCTGCGCTAAGGCTCCTGCAACGAGGGCGCACAGCAAGGCAAACGTCACAATAAGGACACGCATGTATGGGGCTCCTGAACGGCGTCTGATTTGGTACCAAGCTTTGCGGATTTCCCGGCGGCCTTTCCATTCAAAAGCGCTGAACCGCAAAGAGCGCAAAGGACGCAAAGAACAACAGACAACTTCCTAATTACTGCAGGGCGACATTATACCCGGAAGACCACTTCATCCGCTCGCTCAACTCTTTCATGTTACTTTGCGTCCTTGGCGTTAACGCCTGGACCGTTGAAACCGGCAACGACGGCTACGAAATTAACACTTGCCATTTGTTACAGCGCAGGGACGAATTGCTAAGATGTTGCGGTGCCCTTGAAAGCTCCCCCGAAGAAACCAGGCAAAATTCTGCAGGCGGATTCTCTGAGATCCATTCCCTGGCTGATCCACGGCTTCAGCACGAGGCCGGGCGGATTTTCCAAAGTCTATGGCGGGAGAAGTCTGAATCTTGGCTTTACCCGGGAGGATTCGAGGCGCGCCGTGGAACAAAATCGGGCCACCTTTCTCCGCCAACTCGGAGCCGTCAGGAAGGGGCGCGAGTTGCCCTTGATCACCGTCCGGCAGGTCCACTCTGACCTAATTCATTGCGTTTCTGAAATTCCGCAGCCAGCTCTGACCGGCGACGGCCTGATTACCCGGACCCCCGGTCTCCTGCTGGCAATTCTCACCGCCGATTGTCTGCCAATAATTTTGGTGGACACAAAGCGCCGGGCCGTGGGAGTCTTCCACGCGGGCTGGCGGGGAACGGTGAAGCGGATCGTGGAAAAAGGCGCCGGCGAGATGCAGCGCTGCTTCGGCACGCGTCCCGGCGATCTCAAGGCGGCCATCGGCCCAGGAGTCCATGGATGCTGCTACGCGGTCGGCCGGGAAGTGCGGACCCAGTTCGAATCCCAATTTGAATATGGCAGCAAACTGTTTCGCGAGGTCGAGGAGTCAGACCCGGTCCGCGAGAAATATCCGCTGCTGTTTCTGACCGCCCGCGCCCCCGGCCATAGCGAGTTGCCCAAAAAGATTTTCCTCGATCTGGTGGAGGCCAACCGCCGGCAACTCATGGCCGCAGGGGTGGCGGCGAAGAACATCAGCGCGTCGCCGCTTTGCACTTCATGCCGCACCGATCTGCTGTTCTCCTATCGCGCGGAAAAGGGAGTGACGGGCCGCATGATGGCGGTGGCAGGAATTCGCCCGTGATCCACGGAGACTGACGTGAAAGACTTCGGCAGCAAAGGTTTTTCTTTGCGATCTTTGCGGTTTTGCTTTGCGTCCTTTGCGGTAAAAGAATTTAACCGCAAAGGACGCAAAGGACTCGCCAAGGGCGCAAAGGTGGGGCTCATGGGATTGTTGTGCCTTGCCGCGCTGCCTTTTTGCCGGGCGGAGGGCCCTGTATCAGAAGAACAGATCAATCAAATCTTCGCTGGGCTCAAGTCGGATGGAGGCCCGGGCGGTGCCGTGCTCGTCGTCAAGAACGGACAGGTTGTGTTCAAGCGCGGTTACGGCGCAATTGATCTGCGCTCCCGGCGGAAGATTGACGAGCACACCAATTTTCGCCTGGCGTCGTGCACCAAGCAGTTCACTGCGATGGCCGTCATGCTGCTGGCGCGCGATGGCAAGCTGCGCTACCAGGACCGGCTCACCGACATCTTTCCCGACTTTCCGGAGTACGGGAAATCCATCACCATCCGCAATCTTCTGAACCACACCTCAGGCCTGCTCGACTACGAAGATCTGATGGCGAAGCCCGCGGCCGGCACTCCGCCGGAAAATATTCCACAGATTAAGGACGTCGGCGTGCTGCAGTTGCTGAAAGAACAGAAGACCACGAAATTTCCTCCCGGCACCCGATGGGATTACAGCAACTCCGGCTACGCCGTGCTGGCCATGGTGGTGGAAAGGGTGTCGGGCCAGCCCTTTGGCGATTTTCTTCACGACCGAATCTTCGCCCCTCTGGATATGAAGCAAACCGTGGCCTACGAGAAGGGCAAGAACACCGTGGCCCACCGTGCCTATGGCCATACTCATGACGGCCCCGCCTGGCGCGAGATGGACCAGAGCCCGACCTCGGCGGTCCTGGGCGATGGCGGAATCTATTCCTCGCTCGACGATCTGGCCAAGTGGGACCGGGCGCTCACGCATAACACTCTACTCAGTGAGGCCGAGATGGAGCCGGCGATCATTCCGGTAAAAGTGCCGGATGGCAGCGTGCAGGACCCTGACGGCACCCCGGCCGCCTACGGCTTTGGCTGGTTCCTGAATCCATACAAAAATCGCAGCCGCATGTGGCACTACGGCGAAACCGTGGGCTTTCGCACCACGATTCAACGACTGGTGGACGACAAGCTCACCATCATCGTGCTGTCTAACCGCGATGACGTAGTTCCCGCTAACCTGGCCCTGAAAGTTGCCGATCTTTTCCTCAGGGCGAATCCTTGAGCATTGCAGTAAGATGCGAACGAACTCCGCAGACGCTCCGTAGCGCCGGCATCTTGCCGGCTGTCTCGAGGGCGTCTCGCCCTCGGTTCGTCGAGCAATACACGCCGCCCAGCCGGAGGAACCGGAGAAGCCAGGGACAATAGAGATGCCCATGTCTGAAGTAGTCGAAAAGGCCCCGGGCGAAAGCGCGAACCCGGCGTCCCCCTCCAGCGATGCGCCCGCGGTCGAGGTCTATGCCGTCTATGGCGTCGAGCCCGAGATCCAGGCCTACGCCATGGCCAAATACTCGCGCTCGGCGCTTTCCATGAAAGAGTCGCTGCGCGAGATTAGCCAGCAGAAGGCGGAGAAATTTCTCAATACCTTCTACTTTCAGTACGGCCACCGCTCCATCGCCGACCTGGCGCACATCGCGCTGGCCATCGAGCGCCTGTCCATTCTGGCCGCCATCGCCGTGGCCGATGAGCAGCGCTGGGACGGCCAGGAACGTTCCACCCGCTACCAGGACTTCAAAAAGAGCGGCTACTACGTCCCCGACTTCAGCGACGCCCGTGTGGTGGCGGGCGACTCGCCCGCCCCGGTGTCCGCGAAAGATTTCTATCGGCAGACGATGGATTCATTATTCGCGGAGTACGAAACTTTGTCGGACCGGATGTTCCTGTACCTGGCCAGCATCACGCCCAAGCCTGACGAAATGAAGCAGGACGCCTACGAGCGCACCCTGCGGGCCCGCGCTTTCGATATCTCCCGTTACCTTCTGCCGCTCGCCGCCAACACTTCGCTGGGAGAGATCGTCAACGCGCGCACGCTCGAAAGCCAGGTGTCGCATCTGCTTTCTCATACTCACAAGGAGCTCCGGCAGTTGGGAGAACTGCTGAAACGCGCCGCGACCTCACCTGCATACAACGTGAACCAGGACTCGCTGCGGGAGCTGGTCGAGCAGATTCGCGCCGCTTCGCCGGAGTTGGGCGCACGCGCCGAGCAGGAATTGTTGCGGGAGGTCCGCGTGGCCCCGACGCTGGTGAAATACGCCGATCCCAACCAATACGAGATCGAGACCCGGCGGGCGCTGCGGCAGGTGGCCTCCGAATTAATGGGCGATTTGCCTATCGCCCCGGCACCGACTGTTGACCTGCTGGAGGAAGAACCTCTCGAAGTTGAACTGGCAACCACGCTGATCTACGAGCACAGCCACTATTCCTACCGGCAAATTCGCCAGGCGGTACAAGCCGCGGGCGAAGCCATCCGCCGCGAGATCATCGATATGGGGCTGCGCCATCGCGGCCGCCATGACGAGATTCTCAGGGCCTTCTGCGCCGGGCAACAGTTCCGCTTCGACATCCTGATGGATATCGGAGGTTTCCGCGACATGCACCGTCACCGCCGTTGCATCCAGATCGGCCAGGAGTTCACCACCAGGCATGGCTACGACGCGCCGGCGGAACTGGAAGCCTCAGGCGCACGGGAAAACTACGATAACGTGATGCAGCGCACCGCGAGCGCGGTCGAGCAACTGGCTGCGGCGGCAGCAGCCGAGGCGCGGGAGAATTCTCAGTACGCAATTCCGCTGGGCTTCCGCAAGCGCACCCTCTTCAAGATGGATTTTGCCGAGGTGGTTTACATCTCCGAACTGAGGACCGGGCCTGCGGGCCACTTCTCATATCGCAATGTGGCCTACGCGATGTATGAAGCGGTGGCCAGGAAGTATCCTGCGCTGGCGAAATATTTGAGGGTGCATGACGTGAAGGAGCCGGTGGACTTGCTGAAGCGATAAGATCCAAGGCCTGAGATTAATATCGCGTTCAAAGGCCGCGGGCGAGGGCGCCCGCGCCACACTTTGTCTGGATGGGGTAACCGGCGACTTCCCACCCCTGATCAAAAAATACTTAGTTCATTCTGAACTAAAGTACCCTAGCCAATTCCGAGCTACGCCTAGATGATAGTTACTTCCGGTCGTCTGCCCGGATCCCAAAGAACCTTGCCGGATTGTCTTTATGCCTGGTGCTTGTATCCACGAGTTTTTCTGGCCGCTGCGGGGCGCTGACGGCCACTATTACCAGGTGTGTCGTCTCTGCGGGGCCCAGTGCGAATATGACTGGAAGAACATGCGGCGGGTGACCGTGGATTCGATGGCTACAGCGGAAAACTCCGCTGACACGCAGCCCCAGACTCAGCTGAAAGACCTGCCTTGCCTCAGGCTGCTGGTCGAACTGGAGCCGGCACCCCGGCTTTTCCTGCGAAACCTGTCCGACACGCTGCGCTCGATTCCGCCGCGGGCCCACGAATTCCGATCTTTGTCTTTCTGGCGGGAGGTCCTGTTCGACTCCGGCCTGCCCTGGCGCCGCTTTGGACAATCGCTGCTCGGCCATGCGGTCGTGCTAGCCCTGATATTGACCCTCTCGCACTCAGGGACGCTAGAGCAGCCACTCCGGCGAAGCCCCTTTGAAAATACCCACCTTACCTATTACAAGCCTGACGGGTCATATCCAGCGCTGCGCGGCAACCCGGCCCCGGTGCAGCGAGCTTCGCGGACGCAGATTGACTCAGCGCGTCGCGGCTCGATCCGGGTGGCGCCCGAGCGCGCCCAAGCAGCCCTCAAGGCGCCTGACATCAAGCTGAAGGGACCGGGGCGGCCCAACCTCGTGGCCCCGAATATCGTGGCCTCGAACCCGGTCCTTCCGGCGATGCCGCTGGCGTCCACCGGGTCATCGCGATTCAGCGGACCTTCGGATCCAACTGCGATCGTGGCACCGCCGCCCGAGGTAAGCCAGGGGACATCGCGCCGTCTCGCTTCGCTGCAAGCCTCCGGCGTCGCCCCCGCACCTCAGGTTGGAATCGAATCCTCAAGGCATGTGATGACCGTTCCCGGTGCCGGCGTGGTGGGCCCGCCACCCGTTTTGCAGGCGTCAGTACGCAGTGTTGGGGACATGAATATTGGCCCAGCCGCAGTGGTCGTAGTCGCGCCCGCACCGCGCTTGCCGGTGGGCGAGCAGCGCACAATTTCGGGAACGCTCCAATCGGGGCCGGGCGGCTTGGCGGGCCTGGTCGTGCCGCCTCCCCCTTCGATCGCTGGCTCGGGAGCTCATGGTGGTGCTCGCGCGGGCATGTTGTCCGGGACCGGGTCCATCGTGGTGCCGCCTCCGCCATCGGCGCAGGTGTTTGAGAACGCAGACAGCTCTGCTGGAGCTGGACGCGGCGGTTCGTTGTCCGCCACTTCTCTCCCTAGCGCCGGCGTGCAGGCGGTGCCGCCCCCGCCATCCCTCGGGGGGGCAGGCGGTTCCGGAGCAGGTCAGCGCGCGGGATTGTTTTCCGGCGCTGGTGCCGGTAACGGCGTGCAAGGCGTGCCACCCGCTCCCTCCGTCGGGGAGGGGGGAAACTCCAGCCGGGGGGGACGCCAGATGGCGATGGCCAATGCTCCCGCCCTGGCGCCGGCGCCGCCGATCACTGACAACCCGCGGCAGCGGCCTGCGGCCGTCCGCGAACCGCCTACCCAGGAAATGCCTCTGCGCCTGATTGGCTTGGCCATGGCGCTGCCCAGCTCGTCTTATTTTTCGAATTACGAGGTTTACATTGCCGAGAGACGCTTGCGCAAAAATCTGACAGAACTGGTCAAGCTGGTTTATGTCTATCTCCCCTATCAGCGGCGACTCTCTGAGTATGGTGTGGACAACTCGAAAGTGTACAAGCTGCTGGTCAGCCGGGACCGTAGTTGCGACGAATCCCTGATGCAGATGACCTGGCCAGAAACCGACCCTCACCCGGACGCACACAATGCCGCCGATGCTCCCGGCCTGAGTGCCGCCGACAAAAACGGCACCCTCCCCTGCTACCGCACCACCGCCGACGATTACCGCAAAGCGATCGCACGCCGCTAGATTCGTACTTTGCATTGAGACCAGGGCCCTCACCGCGATTACGAAGGTTACGTAAAGCTGTCAATGCCGCTTGTTCCCTACGCCCGCTCTATCCTTAAATAAAGTAGGGGCGTTATGAAAAAAGTGTGCATGCTCGGGTTGGTGCTGTTGTCTCTTGGCACGCTGTCCCTCGCGCAAGACAAAGTGTTCGACTGGGTCCGCGCCAGCGATGAAGTTTCACAGCTCGATCCAGCGGACTACCATGCCGGCCGCGTCTATCGCCCGGGTGCGGACGGTGGCGGCATGCACGTTGACATTCAGGCCAGGCGGCCGGTAACCATCGCTATGGCGTTTGCCAGCGACTGGAATGCCTGGCAGCAGCATCCAGAGAGTCAGGCAGCCCCTGAGTTTCGTTGCCTGCGTGAGCACGTGACCAGCACGACGTACGAGTGCCACATGCCGCCGAACCGGCCGATGGTGCTGCTTATTCGCGACGAACGAACCCCCGATCGCGCCATATTGACAGGCATTGGAGTGGTGCTGGGCCGCGGAGCCCCCCGGCAGTTCATCTCGCCCAATGAAGTGATGGTCACCTACTATAGCTGGACGTGCGTACAGAATTGTATCCAGCCTGAGTTCCAGTGGTTTTCTCTGGTGAAGGAGAAATATGAGCTGACCTCCGTGCCGAAAATCTACAGCCTTCTGACTCCGGAACGCGACGGGCAGCAGGTGAATGTCCGGGTAAAGGCTCCGATCCCCATGACGATCGCGCTCTTGCCGTCCGAACTCGCCGACCAGGTGTATGACAACCCGGCAACGCTCACCTCTGCACTGGCCAAGACCTCATGCAGGCAGCGCGGAGTTCAATCGCTCAGCTTCGACTGCACGGTTAACCTCGCCGATGGACGCCAATCGCTGGTGGTGGTTCCAGACACGGCCAGGATCCCGCACAAGAAGGCTGAAATCCAGCTGCAAACCGTGAAGTGCGCCGC
>DATGYF010000112.1:0-10498 GCA_035298145.1 Terriglobales bacterium
GGACTACATCTACCGGCGTTTCTTCAAAGCTGGCGTGTTTACCGTATTGACGGTCGGCTGCCTCTGGGGCGCTGTCAACCTATTGCAGATCGCGTTGGGCAAGAACTTCCTGCAACTGCGTCTGCTGCCCTCGATTCACGCACACGCACACGCCATGATCTTCGGCTGGGTGGGAATGTTCGTCATGGGGTTCGCCTACCAGTCCTTTCCCCGTTTTAAGAACACAACATTGTGGCGTCCCGAACTCGCTAACATCAGCTTTTATCTCCTAGGCGCGGGGATTCTGACGGGCATGGCCGCGGATATGCTGCTACCGAGCCCAGCTTCGTTTGTGCTAGGGGCGCTCTCCGGCGTCGCTCAAGTTTCGTCCGTCGTGCTCTTCATGTTGGTACTGTATCGGACGGCGCGGCAGTCGATCGAGCCCCACAGTCCCTATGAAAAGTTCATTGCCAGTTCATTCTTGTGGTTCCTGTTGGGCACGATCTTGAATGTCATCTTCTTCTTTGCCAAGGCTACGGCACACACTGAGCATGATCTGATTATGCGCATCGCACTAGTTGACGGACCTTTGCGGGACATCCAGTTGCTCGGTTTTGCTGCCCTCATCATTGCAGGGGTGAGCCAACGATTTGTTCCCCACGTGTACGGACTGGAACGTCCCGTGCGCGATCGCCAAACCCTGATCTTCTGGTTGATCAATGGCAGTCTGGTTCTGAACATCGTCAGCTATCTTCTGCTGCTAACAACGCACAAAGTCTATTTCGCCATCGGCCTCGAACTCGCCTATTTGCTCATGCCCGTTTGGGCAGTGTTGCTGGCGCAACAGATTGGCGTGTTCAGGAAGCCATCGCAACCGGACCGGACGTTCAAATTTATTCGAGCCGCGTATGCATGGCTGCTGGTTTCCTGCGTCATGATGCCGCTGTTCCCGCTCTATGGTGTTCTCACGCATCAGGTGTTCGCGCACGCTTACATGGGCTCCCATCGGCACGCTTTTACTGTCGGCTTCATCAGCCTGATGATTATGGGTGTGTCTTCGCGGGTTGTTCCCATCTTGGCGGGAATGGACTCCAAACACATGAATTCGCTGTGGGTGCCATTCATCCTTATAAACCTCGGCTGTACTGGGCGTGTGGTGTTTCAGGTATTGACTGACTTCGCGCCGAGGGTCGCGTTTCCGCTGGTCGGTTTCACCGGGTTCATCGAGTTTGCTGCGCTGCTCTGGTGGGGAGTCGAGCTGTGGAGAACCATGAATGTGGCGAAAACAAGCCGCACTAAGCTGCTGACTGCGCCATTTCCCTTGGAAGCTCGATAATCGCCAGTGTATCAACTGACCTCAGGGCCAGCTGCACGGGTCTGGTCCGGTACAATAGCCGCCGTGGCGGAAATCAAGGTCAACCACGGTCAGACGCTGGCGAGAGTCCCCATCTTTTCCGGGCTCACGGAATCCGAGTTCGCTTTCCTGGCTCAGCGCGCAGTGCCGCGCCACTTTTCAGCAGGCGAAACCGTTTTCGCTGAGGGTGAGCCGTGCGCGGGACTGTATGTGGTTGAGTCGGGTCACATCCGCATCTTCAAGAGTTCCGCTGGCGGCCGCGAGCAAGTACTCAGCATTGATGGGCCGGGCAGTTCGGTCGCAGAGCTTCCAGTCTTCGATGGAGGCAATTACCCGGCCTCGGTCACCGCAGTCGACGATGCCACCCTCCTCTTTGTAAGCAAGCAGGATTTTCAGGCGCTCTGCCTGGCTCATCCCCAGGTCGCGCTAAAGGTATTGCGGGTGGTGGGTGCGCGCCTGCGCCGGCTGGTCGGGATCATCGAAGAGCTCTCTTTCACTACAGTGCGACATCGTCTAGCCGCCTTTCTCTTACGTCTCTCCCAGAAGGAAGGCAAACGCACCCCCGAAGGCGTGGAAGTCACCATGCCAGTCAGCAACCAGGAATTGGCTTCGCAAATTGGCACGGTGCGCGAGCTAGTATCCCGCAATCTCTCCCGGCTACAAGCGGAGGGAATGATCAAGATCGATGGCCGCAGAGTGGTTATATGCGATTTGAAAAGTCTGGAAACCGAAACGGACTTTGCTGAGTGACTCCCATGACATTCGAGTCTTGCGGCTCTCATTCTCCGCATCTCTGTTCTACTCCCCGATCTGGGTGATGTTCCACCCATCACGACTCTTTGTGATCGTCGTGACAAAAGTCATCGACACGGCTCTTGTGCTCCGCTAATCTCAGAACATCAAGCGCGGCCGCGAGGCATGGAGTTGGGTCGCGAGGAGGATGTAATGAGCATTACCGCTGAGAAAACTGTGCGGGAATTGGTCCTGGAAAACCCCGCTGCGACCCGAGTGTTTGAAAAGCTGGGCATCGACTACTGCTGCGGCGGAAACAAGTCGCTGCAAGAAGCCTGCCGCGTGGCCAACCTCCCAATGGACGAGGTGCTTGACTCGCTCGAAATGGCCGAGCATTCTGCACGCGCCGTCCAAAAAGACCGTAACTGGCCAACCGAACTCCTGGCCGACCTGGTTACGTACATCACCAGTACTCATCACAAGTACACGCGCGAGGAGATGGCTCGTCTCGGTCCATTGTTCGACAAGGTCTGCTCCGTGCACGGGAAAAACCATCCCGAACTGCTGCAGATCCGGTCCAGTTTTCAGGGCCTGGAGCAAGAATTGACCATGCACATGATGAAAGAAGAGAGGGTCCTGTTCCCCTACATAGTGAGGATGGAAGAGTCGGTCATCCAGAACGAACCGGTGCTGCCGCCGCCATTCGGCAGTGTGCAGAACCCGGTGACGATGATGATGCATGAGCACGACTCCGCGGGCGAAGCATTGCGCTCGATGCGTAAGGGCAGCGCGGGTTATACGCCCCCCGACGATGCCTGTATCAGCTTCCAGACTTTGTACAAGGCCTTGGCAGGCTTTGAAGCCGACCTCCATCAGCATATTCACCTGGAAAACAACATCCTCTTTCCCCGGGCAATTGCAATGGAAAAGGCGCGGCTATTGCAGCCGGAATGGCAGGCCCGAGAAAAGCGAGGCGCATGACAGAACTATCTGAAGCTGACTGGTCACGCCTTGGTGCCGCGAGATCGATCACTGGCCCACGTAAAGGCGCGAATGGCGGCGGGTAATCCGAGCGTACTGACAGCCAGGACAACCACATGATTGATCTCGTCCAGCGTGATTCCGGCTCGCCTCGCATTTCGGACGGCGGAGTGTGTCGCGCCTTCCAGGCCGGCACCCATCGAGAGGGCAACCTTCACCAAGCGCCTGGTCCTTTCATCCAGGGGACCTGCCGCGTGGCACCGGTCACCCAATTCATTGAAGGCTTTCCACACCTCGGGGTAAAGCTTCCTGAAGTCCTGCACAGGCTTAGGCAACCGCTCTAGTGTCAATGGCGTGCTCCTTTTCTTTTGGCCTTCTGGTCGTTGTTATTCGAGCTTTCGTCTACAGTAGCGCATTCGAACGGAGCGATTCCAGTGCGTTGAGAATGTCTATCGCGTCGCGACCTGATCACGCCGAGGAGGCAAGGGTTTCGTGTTCATCTCCCATCTGGGCGAGATATTTGCGAGCGGATTGCTGCGCGCCTCGGCTGGAAACGTTCGCAAGCAGTCGCTCACGGACCTCTACCGCCATTCACCGCTATTCATAGCTTGGCGTGACAGCGGAACCTGAAAGGCAAGTGTGGCATTTGCGAATTTTGGGAAGTATCTGGCGGTTCGCGCGCGCCTACGCCCAAACGGGAGATGTGTTTGCCGAGGACACCCGCTGCATCTGGCAACCGAAGGTCATAGAGCACCGTGACTTATGTCATAGCTGATTGCCGTTTACGCTCATAGCGTTGACGGTTGGCATGTCTGTAGGCAGACCACGGTGAACGAACGACGTGACAGGAAGATGCGGGAGCGCGGTCTTATCGGCTGCCCGAGCAACGGAAGCCAGAGTCTGGCCAATGTTTACGACGTTAGCGCGGACTTCAGGTGAACCCACACCTCGCTCTGACCGGATACTACGCGGGCGCCACAGGACGAGCGGTGATTCAGAAGATTTATCCCCAACGGAGGCACAGGCCAGTTCGGCTATGCGGAAGTGAATTGGAAGTTTTAGCACTGGTGCACTTGTGGTTCTCACACTCACAGCGGTCGGTGATTTGGGTCACAGAAGATGCCCGGGATGGGGAGGAAGCTAGCTGAAAGGCAAGTCTGGCCATGGGTGAGATGCAATATCGCGTCCGTGTAGCCGATCCCGCATACTGGCGAGAGCAGATTAAGTGTCAGTACGCGTGTCCGGTTCATACCGATGCGCGCGGCTATGTGCGGGCGATTGCTGCGGGCGATTACGAACGGGCCTACCTGATTGCCCGCGGACCAAATCCTCTGGCCTCATTGTGCGGGCGCATCTGCGGTGCGCCGTGCGAGGCGGCCTGCCGCCGGGGAACCATCGATCAGCCGATTTCAATCCGAGCCCTCAAGCGTTTCGTCTGCGAGACATTCGGAAGTGATGCCCGTAGTGATGCAGGCCGCGAACTATTTCCATACTTGAAGAGCAAGAATGAAATGCGCCAGTGTGACGATGTCGAGGAACTCAGTCAATTGCTCGAGTTTCTCGCGAATGCCGAGTTTCCAAAGCCCACCGGAGAGCGAATCGCGATCATCGGTTCTGGGCCGGCTGGGCTTGCTGCCGGGCACGACCTTGCCCTCATGGGGTTTCGGCCCACGATCTTTGAGATGGAACCGCAGCCCGCCGGCATGCTCTACACCGGCGTTCCAGGCTATCGCTTGCCGCGCGAATTGATCCGGGCGGAGGTCGCGGTGATTCAGTCTCTCGGCGTCGAGATCCGCTGCAACACGCAGGTCGGGAAGGATGTCGGTTTTACCGATCTTCGGCACGAGTTTGCCGCCCTCATCATCGCCTGTGGAGCCAAGCGCTCACGCGCGCTCCCGATCCCCAACGTCGACGCCATCGGCGTGATGGGTGGCGTTGATTTTCTGCGTGACGTTTCTCTCGGCAAAGAAGTCTCGCTGGGGCAGCGAGTGATCGTAATCGGTGGTGGCAATGTCGCTTATGACGTCGCCCGCACGGTGTTACGCCAGGAAGAGTATGACGTATCGAGGACTGCGGCCCGCATGGCAGGAGTCCGGCAAGTAAATCTGGTCTGCCTGGAGTCTCTCGATGAGATGCCCGCGGACACGGTGGAAATTCTTGAAGGCCAGGAAGAGGGCATTACTCGCCACAACAGTTGGGGCCCGAGAGAAGTCCTCGTAAACGAGCGAAATGGCCAGAAGTTCGTGCGTGGAGTGAAGTTTGTGCGCTGCGCCCAGGTGTATGACGAGAACAAGCGCTTCGCTCCGAAGTTCGACGAATCCGTCACCACTGAGATCGAGGGCGATACCGTTCTGCTCTCCGTGGGGCAGTCCGCCGATCTGAGTTTCATTGATGCCCAGCGCGATGGGATCGAGATGCGCTCGCCGCAGCAGATTGTCAACGATCCCGTGACCTGCGCGACGTCGGCGCCGGGAGTCTTCATCGCGGGTGATATTGCCTACGGGCCGCGGCTCATGATCCATGCCATTGCCAGCGGCAAGCAGGCAGCTCGTTCGGTCTATCGTTTCTTGCGCGGTAAGGAGATCGCCCCCGAGGAAGTCCAGTTCCATTTCCCCATCGAGCATTATCACCGCGAAAAACACTACGAGCGCCGCTCACGCTTGCACATCCCCACACTCTCCGCGGAAGAACGCCTGAAGAGCCCAAGCACACTGGTTGAAATTGGCTACAACGAAGAGCAGGCACGAACGGAAGCCGGCCGCTGCCTCGACTGTGGCATCAACACCATCTTCGACGGCGAGCGCTGCATTCTGTGTGGAGGCTGTGTGGATGTCTGTCCCACCGTGTGCCTGAAGCTGGTGACGTTTGACCGGCTGGCGCTCTCGCCAGAACTCGAGACCGCGGCCCGCGAGTTGAACCTCGATCCTGCTGATCTCTCCGCCATCATCAAAGACGAAGAACGCTGCATCCGCTGCGGCCTGTGTGCCGAGCGCTGTCCCACCACCGCCATCACCATGGAACAGTTCAATTTTGCCAAGGAGTGGAAGCCATGTCCCGCCTAGATCCACCCCGTATAAACCGGCGCAGCTTTCTGAGCCTGGCGTCGCTGGGAAGTTTCTTTGCGGCTCTGGGCACGGCAGCTGCTGGGATGCTGCGCCTGCCCAATCCTGCGGTACTCCCCGGCCCCGTGCGCCGCTTCAAACTTGGATCACCCGAGCAGTTTTCCCCTGGCAGTGAAACCGCCTTCGCCGAGCAGAACCTCGTGCTCTTCCGTGACGACGAAGGCTTCTACGCGATTTCAAGCACATGCACGCATCTGGGCTGCACGGTGAGTAGGTCAAAGGACGGGTTCGCTTGTCCGTGTCACGGCTCACGTTTCGACAGTAAAGGCAGCGTGATTGGTGGACCAGCTCCACGTCCGCTCCCCTGGCTGGAAGTCAGCCGCGCAGCCAACGGCGACCTGGTAGTGAATGCGGACAACGAAGTTCCGGAGGGCACACGCTACCGCGTGTAGGAGACACACCGTGGCAGAGACCGCAACCCGAGAATTCCTGCACAACCTGCACGACCTTCCTCATACCGTGAAGGATGCCTGCTTCCGGTTGGGGAAAGCGCCCGAATCGGAGCGCGAAGAGTCGCAGGCCACGTTCCACAACCTTTTCCTGCACATCCACAGCGTGCGGGTTCACGTGCGCACCCTCAAACCGACACTCACCTTCGGACTCGGCTTAATGGCCACGGCTAGCTTCGTGATCACCATCATCACCGGGGTTCTGCTGATGGTTTACTACAAGCCCTCAACTGATCTGGCCTATCAGTCCGTCAAAGATATTCATTTCACAGTTTCCACGGGGCGCTTTATCCGCAATATTCATCGCTGGTCGGCGCAGTTGATGGTGCTGGTCGTCCTGCTGCATATGGCGCGCGTCTTCTTCACGGCGAGTTACAAAAAGCCGCGCGAGTTCAACTGGCTGGTTGGATTGGGGCTGCTGGTCATCACCCTGGCCCTGAGCTTCACCGGTTACTTGCTGCCCTGGGATCAACTGGCTTACTGGGCGATCACGATCGGCTCGAACATCGCCAACTCGCCACGTGAACTCACGGACGCGATCGGAATCACGAAATTCTTCGATCCCGGCGGCTTCCAAAAGCGGCTGTTGCTGGGCGCGAACTATGTCGGCCAGGATGCGCTGATTCGCTTCTACGTACTACATGTCTTTGTTCTTCCCCTAGCGCTGGTAACGCTGCTCGGCGTGCACTTCTGGCGTATTCGCAAGGATGGCGGCCTGGCCAGGCCGGAAGATCCGATGGGTGGAATCGCGGAATGGGGCGGAGGACGTCGCCCGGTATTCCAGCCCCTGGCCACAAAAACCTATGGTCTGATGGCGCTGGTGAAGGGCAAACGGCCACCCGTAAACCGTGGGCCCGAGAACACGGTAATGAGTTGGCCGCACCTGTTCTGGGCCGAACTCTCTGTCTTCATGGTGACGGTAGCCGCGACGCTCATCCTTTCCTTCTACTGGGACGCGCCACTGAAGGAACTCGCCAATCCCGCAATTCCAGAGAACCCCGCGAAAGCCCCTTGGTACTTCCTGGGGATTCAGGAATTGGTTTCGTACTCTGCGTTCACTGGCGGCCTGTTGATCCCAGTGATCGTGGTGGTTGGACTGGCGCTGATTCCGTTCCTGGACCGCCGCGCCGAAGGCGAGGGCATATGGTTCGGGACCAAGGGCGAGCGGCCCATTTTCTGGCAATCCTTTTTCTTTGCCTCGGCCGTCACGGTCGGCATGCTGGCATTTACGGTCAACTATGGTTGGCTGCGCAACTGGTTCCCCAACATTCACCAGCTGTGGATTATCGCCATCAACCCCGGTTCGCTCCTGGTGCTGATTTTCGCGGCCTGGTCACTCTTTGTCCTCAAGCGCAAGGACTCCGTGCGCTTGGCAGCGGTCTCATTGTTCACCTGCTTTCTGGTCGGCTTCACCATTTTGACTTACTTCGCGACAGTCCATCGCGGGCCTAACTGGCATTTCTACTGGTGGCCCTCGCAGTGGCCGCTGCACTAGGAGGAGTATGCGATGAAGGATCCCTCACGAATTTATCGTTGGCTCCTTCTGGTCGCGAGCCTTGTGACCGTCGCCTATTTGGTAGGTGCGGCAGTACACGAGAACTACCTGGCCCAGTGGAAGACGGTACAGCGTGAGTATCGCAGCATCCTGCGGCAGAAAGCCACCGACGACCGTGGCCGAGAACTGCTGGCCAAGTTCCGGATCGAGATGAAGCAGGCCAGCATTCCGGCGCTCGGCACCGTGGACCGCTGCGTCACCTGCCACAGCGGGATTGACGATCCCCGTATGGCAGATGTCGAGCAACCGCACCGCACGCATCCCGGACACATCCTCGACAAGCATCCGGTAGACCGCTTCGGATGCACGGTGTGCCACCACGGGCAGGGCGCGGCGATGACGTTCCGGGAGGCCAAGGCCGACGACGTCTTCTGGGATTATCCGCTGCTTCCGCCCGAGATGACCGAGGCCACGTGCGTGACCTGCCACGATGCGGGAGAGCTGCCGCCCGAGCAGATCCCGTTGTTGACCACGGGCATGAAGCTGTACCAGGAAAAGGGTTGTGGCTCCTGTCACAAGCTGGGTGGACGCGGTGGCGCGCTGGGACCAGCACTGGACAACGAGGGCGCAAAGACCAAGCACCAGCTCATCATGACCAACCTGAAGCCGCCCCACACTACCTGGAGTTGGCAACTGGCGCACTTCCGCGACCCGGGTGGCGTGGTTCCGGACAGCCAGATGCATAACCCAACAGTCACTCAGCAACAGGCGCTCGCGCTGACCGTCTATATGCTCTCGCAGTGGAAGCGTGATGTCCCGGAGAGCTATCTTGCGCCTGACAAGATCGAGCAGAAGTACCATGCGCTGCATCCCACACCCCTGACGGGTGAACAGGTGTATCAGCAGTATTGCGCAGCCTGCCACGGCAGCGGCACCTACAGCCGCTGGGACAGGAAGTTCAACCGGTTCGTTCCGGCCATTCGCGGAGTCTCTCTCACTTCGACGGCGAGCCGCGAGTATCTGCAAGCCAACATCGAACAGGGGCGTCCGGGCACGCAGATGCCCGGTTGGGGTCCACATGCCGGCGGCTTGCTTCCAGAAGAGATCACGGCGGTCATCGAGTATCTGCGCAGCAGCGCAGCGGCAGTTCCCGCGATGACGGCGCTGACTCTGCGCGGAGATGCCAGCAACGGTCTCCCCCTCTTCCTGAGAAACTGCGCGGGCTGCCACGGCATGAACGGCCGAGGCGGGGTCGCGCCAGAGATCGGGAATCCGGTATTCCAACGGGCCGCCACCGACGAATTCATCATCCGCACCATTCGTAACGGTCGGGTGGCGACGGCAATGCCCGCTTTCCAGCGTCCAGAAGCGCCCACGTTCGGCGATCAGGATATTGCAGACGTGCTCGCCTACCTGCGGACACTCGGAGAACAAAGAGGTCAGAAAGCGACGGCGCAGAACGTGACTTCACCTGTTTCCTCTGGAGGAAGACCATGAGCGAGAAAAGCAAACCGCAGAAGCCATTCTCGCGGCGGAGCTTTATCCAGACCGCCGCCATGACGGCGGCCACGCTGGCTCTGCCCGGCTGCTCGCGCAATGAGAAGCCGGTGCTGAGCACTCTGACGGGAGACTTTGATCCGCTGCGGTCGTATCCCTACCGCGGTTGGGAGGATTTCTATCGCAAGATCTGGACCTGGGACAAAGTGGTTCGTTCCACGCACTCCGCGAACTGCACGGGCTCCTGCTCATGGAAAGTATACGTGCGCAATGGCGTGATGGTGCGGGAAGAGCAGGCCGCTGACTATCCGCGCATCAATGAAGATCTGCCGGACTACAACCCGCGGGGCTGCCAGAAGGGCGGATGCTTCGTGGAGTACGTGTATAGCCCGCAGCGGCTCCGCTATCCGCTCATCCGCACGGGCGAACGCGGGGAAGGTAAGTGGCGCCGCGCTACCTGGGATGAGGCGCTCACCCTCGTCGCTGAGAAACTGCTCGATAACGTTTATAACCACGGTCCTGATACCAACACATTCTTCAGCGTGATCCCGGCCATGAGCCCGGTAAGTTTCTGCGCCGGTTCGCGGCTGGCACACTACATCGGCGGCGTCTTTCTCTCATTCTACGACTGGTACTGCGATCTGCCTCCGGGTGAACCACTGACCTGGGGTGTACAGACCGAAGCCTGCGAGTGTGCCGACTGGTTCAATTCGAAGTATATCGTGCTGTGGGGATCGAACATTTCGCAGACCCGCATCCCGGACGCACACTTTGCCTACGAAGCCCGCTACAACGGAGCAAAAATCGTCTGTATCTCGCCCGATTACAACGCGAGTGCCACGCACGCCGACCTGTATTTCCGCATCAATCCCGGCACTGACGGCATTCT
>DATGYF010000113.1:0-2177 GCA_035298145.1 Terriglobales bacterium
CCGCATGGTTACCTCCCGGTGTCCTTGCCGCGACCGTTGGTGCCTTCCTGCTGGCTGTGCGAGTAGCCGGCATGCGGCGGGGCGTGGAACGGGAAACGGTCCAGGTAGCCTGACCTTCGCAGTTCGGCGGGGTTTCAGCCCGGGCGCAAGCCGTAAGCCGTTTGCCTGCAACAGCGGTTTTCGAAGAACCGCTGAGTGAAGACCTACCCTCTTTTCAGGCTGCGGAAAATCTGGCATTCTGCTGCTTCCGATGTTCCTGCGCAGCACAAATCGGAGGAAGGACGGCAAGGACCATCGCTACTTCAGCATCGTCGAGAATCGTCGGCTGCCCGGCGACAGGACCATGCAGCGCACAGTGTTGTATTTGGGCGAGATCAACGATCAGCAGCAGGCGGCGTGGCGCAAGACGCTGGAGGTGTTTGACGAGGAAGAACAAAACTACACGAGCATGAGCCTGTTCCCGGAGGACCGGGAACTGCCCGCCGACGCCGTGAATAGCGTAACGGTGAGGCTGAGCGGATTGGAAGTGCGGCGGCCGCGGACGTTCGGCAACTGCTGGCTGGGGTGTGAGCTGTGGCATCAACTGGGTCTGGATGAGTTTTGGCAGCAGCGCCTGCCGGAAGCGCGCGAGGCAGTGCGTTGGGAGAAGGTGCTGCGCCTACTGGTGGTGAATCGTCTGCTGGAGCCGGGCAGCGAGTTTCACGTGCACCGGCAGTGGAACGTGGACAGCGCCATGGACGAGTTGCTGGCGACCGATGACGCGGTGGCCGAGAAAGACCGGCTGTATCGCTGCCTGGACCGGGTGCTGCCGTACAAGCAGGATCTGTTCGTCTGGTTGAAACAGAAATGGGCGGACTTATTTCACGCGGATTTCGAAGTGTTGCTGTACGATCTGACGAGCACGTACTTCGAAGGGGAGATGGAGCAGAACCGCAAAGCCAGGCGGGGCTACAGCCGGGACAAGAGACCGGACTGTCTGCAATTAGTGATCGCGCTGGTGGTCACGCCGGACGGGTTTCCGCTGGCCTACGAAGTGATGAATGGCAATACCTCGGACCGTACGACGCTGCGGGACTTTCTGCAAAAGATCGAGAACACATACGGGCAAGCGCGGCGTGTATGGGTGATGGATCGGGGCATTCCGAGCGAAGCCATCCTGCAAGAGATGCGCGCGCCGGAGCGACAAACCTTCTATTTGGTAGGCACGCCCAAAGGCAGGATCAACCAGCACGAGAAAAAGTGGCTGGAACTGCCCTGGCAAAAGGTGCGCGACTCGGTGGAGGTGAAACTGTACCAGCACGAGGGTGAACTCTACGTACTGGCCAAGAGCGAAGGGCGGCAGAAGAAAGAGATGGCCATGCGGCGCAAACGGCTGGCACGCCTGCTGCGCAAGCTGCGTGGGATGCGCAAGAGCCTGCCCAAACGCGATCAGTTGCTGCTGCGGATGGGCGCCGCCAAAAAGGAAGCCGGCCGCGCTTTCGGGTTTGTGAAGATACAGATTCCCAAGCCGCGCCAGGCGGTCACCCGCGAGACGTTTTCCTTTCAGGTGGACCAGGCCAAACTGAAGGCCGCCGAACAACGCGACGGACACTATCTGCTGCGGAGCAACCTCACGGGTGAAGATCCGGCCGTGTTGTGGACGCGCTACGTGCAACTCACGCACATCGAGGGCGTCTTTCGCTCGCTGAAAAGTGAACTGGGAATCCGGCCCATCTATCATCAGCTCGAACATCGCGCCGACGCGCACGTGCTCATTGCCTTCCTGGCCTACTGCCTGCATGTCACTCTGAAAAACCGCCTGATGATCCACGCGCCCGGGCTGACGCCTGCGGCGGTGTTGGAAAAGCTGGCGACGATTCAGATGGTTGAGGTGTGGATTCCGATGCTCGATGGCCGCTGGTTGATGTTGCCGCGCCACACGCAGCCGGAGAAAGATGTCCAAGCCCTACTGGACCATTTGCATCTCACCCTACCCTCCCAACCACCGCCCCGGATCAAAGCCTCGCAAGTCCCGCCGCCTGCCTCAAAACCGCTCTCCGCCCAGCCTTCCTTGTGGTGAAGACCTTTCGGTAGCCCGTACTGATTCGGCAAGACTTAGCCCTTACAAAACCCGCGAAGTGCGAAGGTTAGGCTAGTTTCTCGACCGACACTGTGGAATGCAAACCTATCAGGCTTGG
>DATGYF010000114.1:0-2672 GCA_035298145.1 Terriglobales bacterium
GCGCTCGCTGATGGGGATCATCACAGCCTGCACCGGTGACAGCCAGACCGGAAACGCGCCGGCATAATGCTCGATCAGCACGCCGAAGAAGCGTTCGACGGAACCATAGAGTGCCCGGTGCACCATCACCGGCTGCTTGCGGGATCCGTCTTCGGCGACGTACTCGAGGCCGAAGCGTTGCGGAAGGTTGAAATCAAACTGTACCGTGGAAAGCTGCCACAGGCGGCCAATGGCATCCACCAGCTTGATGTCAATTTTCGGGCCGTAGAACGCCGCCTCACCAGGAATGGTGGTGTATTCGATGTTCAGTTCCTTGAGGACTTTCTCCAGCGAATGCGTGGCCCCGTTCCACTGCTCGTCGCTACCCACGAAATTTCTGCGATCGGCAGGGTTCCAGGTGGAAAGCTCGGTCTGAAATTTGTCGAAGCCGAAATCTTTGAGCACGTCGCGGGCAAATTCGACGCAATCGGCAATCTCTTTTTCGATCTGTTCCGGCGTGCAGAAGATGTGAGCGTCATCCTGGGTGAAGCCGCGGACCCGCAGAAGGCCATGCATCACGCCCGACCGCTCGTAGCGATACACCGTTCCCAGTTCGCCCAGGCGCACTGGCAGGTCGCGATACGATTTCAGCGAGTCTTTGTAAATCAGGATGTGGAAGGGACAGTTCATGGGCTTCATGCGGTATTCGGCGTCGTCGAGCTCCATGACGTCGAACATATTGGACGCGTAGTAGCCTTCGTGCCCCGAGGTCTGCCACAACTGCCGCCGCGCCACATGCGGCGTGTACACCAGTGAGTAGCCGCGCTTCAGATACTGGTCGCGCATCCAGTCTTCCATCTCTTTGCGGATGATTCCGCCCTTGGGATGCCAGAAAATCAGCCCCGGCCCCGCCAGTTCCTGAATGGAAAACAGATCGAGCTGCTGTCCCAGCACGCGGTGGTCGCGCTTCTTCGCCTCTTCCTGCTTGTTGATGAAATCGTCGAGGTCTTTCTTCGAGAAAAACGAGGTCCCGTAAATGCGCTGCAGCTGCGGATTTTTCTCATCCCCCAGCCAGTAGGCGCCCGCGATGTTTAGCAGCTTGAACGCCTTGATCTTCCCGGTCGATGGAATGTGCGGTCCGCGGCAGAAGTCGAGGAATTTGCCGGTCTTGTAGATCGAAATCTTTTCGTCGGGCTTGGTGAACTGTTCGATGAAGTGGCACTTCATGAAGTCGCCTTCGCCTTTGAACTTCTCCAGTCCTTCGTTGCGTGGCAGGAATTCGCGCGCGTAGGGGATGTCCTGTTGCACCAGTTCCTGCATCTTCTTCTCGATCTTCTGCAGGTCTTCCGGCGTGAACGGCGTAGGACGATAGAAATCGTAAAAGAATCCAGTGTCGGTCGGCGGCCCGTGACCCAGCTTGGTCTCAGGAAACAATTCCAGCACGGCAGCCGCCAGCAGGTGCGCAGACGAATGCCGATAGACTTCAAGCGCCTCGGGATCGCGATCGGTCAGCAGCCGAAGGTCAGTGTCTTTTTCCAATGGCCTGGTAACGTCGATGAGGTCGCCATTAGTTTTGGCCACCAGCGTGGCATCGGCCAGACGCTGGCCAATGGATTTTGCGATATCGAGCGCGGTCGTCCCCTTGGGGACTTCTTTCACACTTCCGTCAGGAAGCTTGACATGAATGCTGTCTGCCATAGTTAGGTTCGATGTGGAGTGTTTCCAGTTTATTGGAGGGTGCGGGGTGGGTCAAACGGACGGCCCTGATGCAATCGGTAGTGGATCCCGAAGTGCCCAAGAATTTAGGATGGATGCGCGGCGGCTCCCGATGCTCTTGGGGGCTACGAGTACAGCGAATGAAAATGTGGCAAATCTTCGCCGTCGGCGTTGCAGCTCTGATTAGTGCCCTGCTCTTGCCCCTCTATGAGTCCGCGATAGCGGGGATGGGGGCGGTGATTGTGATCGCTGCCGTGGCGTTTGGATTTTTTCTTCGCCCTCGCAGGGACGAGTTCTACGTCCGCACGAGCGTTCATTTCGTTAATCACGATCACAATCTTGTCTTGGAGCACGATCGCCTTGCTGTAAGGGTTGAGCTATCTCGCCTTTGGCTCTTGTTTCTACCGACATTTTTGGCGCTGGCTTTCCTGGTCGTGGAAGCTTCTCGCGGAACGCTCTGGAATTTCAGCCTGCTCAATCGCATTTTTTCTGTCGCCGGCTATAGCGGGTACCTCTATATCACGATCGGCCGCGGTTCACTCTTGATCGTCGTTGGCATCTTGTCGGTGTGGATTAGCGAGCGGTGGGTACTCCGGGATGCCGACGTCTGCAATGCAAGATCTGTGACGGTACGAGAAGGGCGAGCGTCGTTCATGTTTGTAGATCGCAGCGGGGAGTATTACGGAGGAGAAGCTCTGCCTTTTGGTCTGGTTCGTCCGGCGGCGCTAGCGAGGCTAGTCCTTTACAAAGTTCGGAAACCTGAGCTCAATAAAATTGGGATGGGGCTGTTGTTCCATCGGCTGGTGATCGTCGGCCACGGTCTAACCGAGCTCGATCAGGAGACGGCTGCTGCTCACCCGGTTCTCAGTCCCACAATCGGATAGAAACCATCCTGTTCCGCTTGAGGATGAAATCGAAGCGGCTTACTTGTCATGCAGCAGCGTACGTCCCTTCTGCTGGACCTCTTCCCAAGAGAT
>DATGYF010000115.1:0-1773 GCA_035298145.1 Terriglobales bacterium
ATGCCGATCCACTTCTTCCAGTGTGCTTCTTTCTCCGGAGTCAGGGCCACGGCCTTGTATTTCGGTCCGGGATCCGGCCACACAAATTTTGTTCCTACCACGCCGCCGGGGCCGATGGTGGAAGCGAAATCTTCACCGTGCTCGCGCCAGTTGTTGCCGATGCGATCCATCGTCGAGAGTTCCACGTGATCGCCATAGACCGCGGACTCCGGCCCCAGCAGCGCCTTGTACATCTTGATGCGACGGCGCACTTGCACCGCGCCTACGGGATCAGCCGTCACCGCCTGGTCGATAAACGGCAGCCAGGCCAGGGAGGGCGGCGTCCCGCACGGACAACTCTGGGTCACGCTCTCTGGTTTCAGGGCGCGGCTGGTCTGAAAGATCGTCTTGTAAACATCCGCCATGGCGTTGACCGAATCCTGCGGAGACTTGTGATGGTGTGCCGGGTTGTAGCACATGGGCACGCTGTAAATATTGTCCAGCTTCGATCCGTCGAATCCCCACTCGCCGACAAATTTCTCGGTCAGCTTCTTGAAGTACGCTTGCACCTCGGGCACCGCCGGACACAGCGCCGCCAGGTCGCGCGTCATGCGCGCATGCTTCCCGTTCTTGTCGAGAATCAGCCACTCGGGATGCTCCTGCGCGATCTTCGACACGATGTATTTGTGCGACTCCCATCTGCCCTGGCCGTCTTCCACTCCCAGCGGCAGCCACCACAGTTGCACCAGCATGCCCTGCTTATGGAAGTCATCCGTCATCTTCTTGATGGAGTCGCCGGGAAAGGTGTCCGCACGCGGATTCCAGTCTCCGTAGGTGTCGAACCAGCGATCATCCAGCGTCGCCCACTTGATGCCAAACTCTTTCAGCTTTGGGACTGTGCCCAGCATCTCTGCCGGAGTGACGTTGAATTCATACCCCCAGCCGCACCAGCTTACGTTGTAAGCTTCGCCTGAAGGCTTGGGGATCTCCCATCCTTCTTTTTGCAGCACGCTGGACCACAAATGCAGCGGCTCATAAAAATCGCCGGAGTACACCGATACAAAACTACGCGGTGTGGAATATGCTTCCCCTGGCTTCAGCGTGGTATCGGCGGCAATGTCAACGCCCGCGTTGACCCCGCCATCGGCCCCTACCTTGACCGGAAGAGATAAAGTCAGCGGCAAGGTTTCCACATGGCCCACCGCTTCGCCAACCGTGCCCGTCCAGAACGCGACCACCGGAATCCCGCCGCCATAGCCGCCTTTCACCGCCGCGCCCATCAGGTTGGGTTGTGCGAAGTTGCGGCCCAGTTTTACAATGTCGTCCTTGCCCCAGTCGTAGCTTGCTCCCAGGTAACTCCACATGTCATACGGCTTCGCATTCTTCCGCGGTAGGCCGGCATCGAATTTGTGCTGCTGCTCGACCACGCTATTGATGTGGACGTCCTGCGTGCCGGCGTTCTTGTATGCCGCACTCGAGAGCAGCAGGGTGGGAAATGCGTCGTAAACTTCTACCTGCAGGGTTCGCTGGATGTTCGAGCCGGAAGGGGCCTGCGCCGGAATTTCCAGGCGCTTACCCCGGCCCAGCTTGCCCGCGCTGTCCTCAATTTTGGCCGCGGCCATGTCCAGCGTGAACTGAACCGGCTTGCCATCAAGCACCAGAACATCGCTGCCACCGGCGCCGGGTTGGTCCAGTGTGAGCCTCTGATCGCCCTTGAGCAGCGCTGCCTGTATGTAGCCTGACGGCATTATCTGGAACTCAGCCGCGCTGGTGGTCAGCACAATCGGCCCGCCC
>DATGYF010000116.1:0-7194 GCA_035298145.1 Terriglobales bacterium
ACTGAAGCCGGACTCACGGCGGAAAATGTTTCCGGAGATGCGGACAACAAACGCTACATTCTCGAAACCACGGGCGACGGGGTCGCGATTTTCGATCTCGACAACGATGGCCTGATGGATGTTCTGCTGGTCAACGCGACCACCATGGACGGCAAGGGCCGCGGCGAGAATTCCACCAGCCATCTTTATCGCAATGTCGGAAACCTGCATTTCGTCGATATCACGCAGAAAGCCGGCCTGGGAAAGGTGGGATGGGGGCAGGGCGCTTGCGTCGGCGATTACGACAACGACGGTTACGAAGATCTGTTCGTCACCTACTATGGTCACAGTGTTCTCTATCACAACGAGGGCAACGGGACCTTCAAAGACGTTACGGAAGCGGCGGGGCTGAAATCGGACGCGGTGCGCTGGGACACCGGCTGTTCATTCTTCGACTACGACCTTGACGGCAAGCTCGATCTGGCGCTCACCGGATACGTCGAGTTTGATCGCAGCAAGATTCCCGAGCCCGGCTCGGGTGGATATTGCCAGTGGAAAGGAATGCCTGTGATGTGCGGCCCGCGTGGCCTGCCCTCCGGGCGCAGTTTCCTCTTCCACAACGATGGCAAGGGAAAATTCAGCGATGTTTCCATGGCAAGCGGAATTGGCAAGCCGACGGGTTGCTATGGGTTCACCGTGCTGGCCACCGACTACGACAACGACGGCTATCCCGATCTGTACATGTCCTGCGACTCCAGGCCCAGCCTGCTTTATCACAACCAGAAAAATGGCACCTTCGAGGAAGTGGGAGTCGCTTCCGGCGTGGCCTTGAGCGATGCCGGGCAGGAGCAGGCCGGCATGGGCGTGACCGCGTCCGACTATGACGAAGACGGATTTGTCGATATCGCCAAGACAAATTTCAGCGACGACGTTCCCAATCTTTACCACAATAACGGAGACGGCACCTTCACCGACCGGGTTTACGAGGCCGGACTGGGAGCGCACACCCAGTATCTGGGCTGGGGCATCCAGTTTCTCGACGCCGATAACGACGGGCGCAAAGACATTGTGATGGTCAACGGGCATGTGTATCCCGAGGTCGAACGCGGCCCGCTGAACTACAAGTACCATCAGCCGAGATTGTTTTACTGGAATGCCGGCGGAGGCAAATTCAAAGATATGTCGAACAGCGCCGGGCCCGGCATCAGCGAACCCTGGGCGTCAAGAGGTCTGGCTGTAGGCGACTTGGCCAACGATGGTTCCCTCGAAGTGGTCATCAACAATCTGGACACGCGGCCCAGTCTGCTGAAGAATTTCGGCACCAGGAAAAACTGGCTGATGGTGCGATGCGTGGGCACCAAGAGTAATCGGGATGCTGTGGGCGCGCGAGTGTACGTGTACGTCGGCGACCGTCGGATTTCGGGCGAAATCCAGACCGGAGCAAGTTTTCTTTCGCAGAACGATCCGCGAGTGCACGTTGGCCTCGGCGATGAGACCAGCTATGGCCGCATTGAAGTGCAGTGGCCGGGCAAACAGCGGGAAGTTTTTCCGGGGGGAAAGGCCAACCAGATTGTGATCCTGACGGAAGGTACGGGTTCTCCGGCCGCGCCTGCCAAGCCGACAGTGGAATCACGACGGTGACTTTCAGTAGGTTTGCTTGATTTTCGATTTCAATCCGTGCGCCAGCTTTTCAATCTGTTCAGCTTTTTTCGCGGCGTCGAGGAACAGGATACCCTGATTCTTGTCCCATACTCTTTCAGATCGGTGGATGGAACAGCTTTTCGGTGTCGCGCTTGATTTCGTCTTGCAGCATCGCGTTGCCTTTTGGGCCCGCTCTCTGTCTATATCTTCCTCGGTCCGTACCGGTAGGTTCCGCGTGGTTGGCTCCTGCCGCACGGAAGGTGGAGGTGAATGGTCTGGCCGGATGCGAGGCCAGCCGTTGCCCAGATGAAGCAGGTGCATAGGGGCAAAACTGTCTTGAGCTTGATGAAAATGCGTGCGCGGCTCGGTCAAGCGCGGGCGTTGTGCACGCCAGATCCTTCGGGACGGAAGTACTGAGGATTACGCCTGCTGGCGGAGGCGCGCGTCAGTGAACCGGTTCGAGAATCAGCTTCTGCACTCGCCAGTTCAACAGCTCACCGACGAAGAGTTCGTTTTCCGACGGACACGCAATTTCGTGAATCCAGCCAAACTGCTTTAGCTGTTTGCCGGACTCACCGAGCACGCCCAGGACCTTTCCATCGAGAGTGAGTTTGTAGATGCGGCCGGGAAAGCCATCGGAGCTGTACAGCACCTGGTTCGGCGGAGGGGTGATGCATATTGCCCAGGGCGCACCTGGCGCCATGGCCTGATTGCCGATGACGGGCAGCTGTGGCTTGTTGCCGATGGCGGGGCGGGCGTTGGGATCGAAAGGCACATCGATCACAATCTGGCGCAGGAATTTTCCGTCCCCATCGAAAACCTGAATGCGGCGGTTACCGCGATCGGCCACGTAAACATTTCCCCTGGCATCGACCGCGATGCTGTGCGGGGTGCTGAACTGTCCGGGCTGGTCGCCGGGTTCACCCCACGATTTGATCCAGGCGCCGTTCTTGTCGAACTTGGCGACACGCGAATTAATGTAACCGTCGCTGATGTAGGTGTTGCCGGCTGCGTCCCAGGCCATGTCGGTGACCTGGCGGAACATGCCGTCCACCGGCGGCAGGGGCGGCCGGGGATGCTTCAAGGGCGCGGTGCCTTCGTCAGAGGCCTCCTGCTTGCGCCCGAAAACCATGGCGACGCGGCCCTGCGGGTCGAACTTGATGACCATGTCAGAGCCCTTGTCGGCGACCCAGATGTTGTCATCCCGGTCAATCTTTACCGAGTGCGCGAATGACCAGGCGTAGAGGTTGTGGCCGATCTCGCGGAGAAATTTCCCGTCGCTATCAAACTCCAGAAGTTGCGCAGCGCTGGCGCCATAGGCGGGGCCGTTCGTGCTTCCACGCGAGAAAACGAAGATGTGTCCCCTGGAGTTGACCGCAACCCCGGCGACCTCGCCCAAATACAAATCTGCGGGCAGTTTCAGAAACCCAGGGACCGAGCGATACGGGATTTCGGGCACGCGCGCTGGCTGCGCGAGCAAAGTACCAGTCAGAGCAAGTAATAGAAGCAGGACACACTGTCTCATGGGCCTCCGGATGTCACGGCCTTTTTAGTCTAAGCGCCGTGACCAGCAGCAAATACTAGGACAGCGCCGTCGGGATCGGTAACGGAAACAGCGTGCCGGCTCTTTTGCACTTTGAGTCCGCGGCCGCGCAACTCCTTTGCCGCCTGCCCAACATTTTCTACCGCGAACACTACGCGCGGCTTCGCAGTTGGAGTATCGAGCTGCAGCTGCACTTTGTCACCGGAGTTTCCGGCAATGTACATTTCGTTTCCATCGGAGCCGGCGCCTTTGAAGGCGAGCTTGCCGGTATAGTACGAACGCTCCGCCGCCAGGTCATGCACCGGGGTTGCGGCCTCGACCATGTGGGTCGAAACCCGGTTTGGTAGCAGATGCTTGCCCCGGCTCTGGGAATGCAATGAATCCGGCATGTACTGCGTGTACTCCAGCAACTGGTTGTCGGGGCCGTGCATGACGAACAGCAGATTTCCGGCGCGGGCTTTCTTGGGCTCGGTGGGTTGCAGGCCCCGTTCAACGTAGGCTCTGTGCAGGGCTTCAATATCGGCCACCTCGAAACAGGTGTGCAGGATGCCGCCAGGTTGGGAGTCGTTGCTCCGCGGAATCAGCTCGATGAACTGGCGATCGTTGACTTTGACGTATGAGACCGAGACTCTGCCGTTGTCCGTGAACGAAAAAGCTTCCTCGTAACCCAGCGTTTTGTAAAACGCCTGTGATTTCTGCAGGTCGTTCACCCGCAGGGCCACATGAGCGATGCCGGTCAAGTCCGTCGATTGCGCACGGGCATTCTGTACCGAGACAAACCCAAGGACAGCGATCGCGATCAGGCCAGCCAGATAAAAGCCGGAAGACTGCTTGCGTAAAAACATCGTCAATGTTCCGCTCCAATCCTTAATCGGACAAAAGCCTACACCAACGCCGCGCACACTGGCTAGCTTCCCTCCCTTTAGATTTTATGAAGTCATTGTTCACAATTTCACGATTGTAAGGCGGCCAAGATGCTCTGCTATGATGCCGACCGATCTTCCCAGGAGATGCTTAATGTCTTTCACTCGACGTGAGATATGCCTGCTGTTGCCCGCCCTTCTGCCGGTCGCCGGCGGCCTGCAAGCCTTCGCGCAGGACAAATCTCTGCCGTCAGGAGCATTTTCCTTCGACAAAGCGCCTCTGCATGTAGCCAATAACAATGCGCAGATTCGGATGATGCTGCGTGGAAAACTGGCTACGGGCGAGGGCATCGAAGTGCACCAGACCACGCTGCCTCCGGGGGGCGCACCCACAGCCACCACACATCATCATTCCCACTCTGAAATGTGGCTCATCCGGGAAGGGACGATAGAACTGACGGTCAAGGACAATAAATTCCGCCTGGAACCGGGATCGGTCGGATTTGTCGCCTCCAACGAAGAGCACGGGATCAGGAATGTCGGCACCACGCCCGCTCTGTACTTTGTGGTCGCGGTTGGACCAGGCGCGGAGTTGCAGGAGTAGAAAGACTTCGCGGAAGTTCGAGCGTCTGCGATCACGAATTCCTCATGACCACATGATCATTCACATCGGCCTGATCGGCGGCGGCAACATCAGTGAGACACACGCGCGTGCAGCTCGGGCTATTGCCGGAGTGGAGATCGCCGCGATCTACGGAACCAATGCCAAGAAAGTCGCAGCCCTGTGCCGGGAGCACGGTGGGAAGTCCTATCACGACTTCGACGCATTCCTGGCGCATCGCCCGATGGACATGGTTGCGATCGGCAGCCCGTCCGGTCTGCATGCTGGCCAGGGGATTGCCGCAGCACAGCGCGGCCTTCATGTGATCACAGAAAAGCCGATCGACATCAGCACCGAACGGGCGGATGCGCTTATCCAGGCTGTGGAGCGCTCCGGGGTAAAACTTGGCGTCATGTTTCAGGACCGCGTGAAACCCGGAATCCGGGAACTCCGCGAGTGGATCAGCACGGGAGTGATCGGCAAGCCTCTGGCGGTGGATGTGCAGGTGAAATGGTACCGGCCTCCGGAATATTACAGCGCCTCGCGCTGGCGTGGAACGTTCGCGCTGGACGGCGGGGGCGCGCTCATCAACCAGGCAGTGCATACCGTTGATCTGTTGTTGTGGCTGCTGGGGGATGTGGTGCGAGTGCAGGCGCGTACTGCAACGCTACTACATGCGATTGAGACGGAAGACACTGTGCTCGCCATTCTCGAATTTGCCAACGGCGCGTTGGGGACTCTGGAAGCGACGACCGCGGCTTACCCCGGATATCCCCGGCGGGTGGAGATAACAGGAACGGAGGGCACGGTGATCCTTGAACAGGATCGTGTTATCGCTGCGAACTTGCGCAAACCGCCACCCGGCGTCATCGGCGGGATCGCTCCAGACGAAAACCAGAGTGCGTCATCGGCAGTCGTCAGTGACGTTCGCGGACATCAGGCTCTGTTTGAGGATTTCCTTCAGGCGATTGAGCAGGACACAGTTCCGATCTGTGACGGGCACGAGGGACGACGAAGTATAGCTCTGGTCGAGGCCATCTATCGGGCAGCGCGCAACCGAGGCGCGGAAGCTGTCTCGATGGAGAAAGCCTGAGGTCAGCAATAGCCCAACCGGCGCGCGCAGTCGCGCAGTATTTCTTCTTCCCAGGCGGGGCGTTTTGGATTTTTAGGATGTACCCGGTCGGTTGGGATCCGACCGGTCATATGCAGGAAGACCGCCGCCGAGTGCTTGTAGGCCGGAACCGGCGGACGAAAGGCCACATTGCCCAGATACTGCAGATCGTCTGAAAGCGCATAGTAGGCTGGATCTCCGCTCTTCCACAGGCGGTCGCGCTCAGCAAATTTCTCAGGGGCGAAGCTGGCTAGGCCCAGGAGGTAGTCGGATCCGTACTCGATCATGTTGATCCCCAGATCGTTTCCCGTGTAGATGCGGAAGTCCGGACGATGCGCGTCACGCAGAGCGAGGCGCTGCAACTCGATGAGGCGGTCGAGCGACGAATGCTTCATGCCCTTGATCTCGGGAATATCCATCAGGCGACGAACCGTCTCATCGTCAAAGATTTCCCCATTGGGCGCGAACATGGCGCCTAACTCAAAAGCCAACACGTGGGGAAATCCCTTGCACGCGGCCTGATAGACCGCGGCTTTTTCTTTGGAAGATAGACCATGCAGCCGCGTGCTCTGAAACAGGATCGGAATGCCGCCGGCCTGGACGATCAAGCCCATCTGCTGCCGGTATAGAGCGACAATGTCGCCAGTTTGATTTTCAATATAGGCTCCGGCCACGAAGGCAACGTTTTTGCCCAGGGCTTCACTAGTCCATCGCAGAACGTCGCCTTTTTCTGATTCGCTCAGGTAGTTGACATAGCCCGTGTCCATGTTGACCGCGTTCATCAGTCCAGCCTGGTGGGTTGCGATCAAGTGTTGCTTGAACGATTCGACGGCTACTCTCCCGTCCACCTCATACGGCAGCAAGGCCGCGGCAATTCCCTGCACCTTTCGGCCCAACTGCCGTCGTTCGATCAGGGATGCAATACTCATTCCTGCTTTCTCCGGATTTGCATATTCAGACTCATGGCTGCGTCAGTGTTTCTTGGCCATGGTCAGTTGGGTCATCAGTTCGGAATCTTTGTAGAAACTATCCAGCGGATAGCACCCGGAAGGCAAGCCTTTGCGCGGCGCGGTGGTGCAATCGCTGAAGGTCCTGCAGATTCGCTTACGCTCAATGCTCCGGCCATCGCTCGCGTCCCAGAGCAGTTCGGGATAGGTCAACACCATTCGTCCCAGCCCCACCATGTCCACCCAGCCTTCGCGCAACGCGGCCTGCGCCACGTGCGGCAGGAAATCCTGCAGGTAGCTGTAACCGGTTCCCACAAATATCAGGTGGGGGAATTGTTGTTTCAGTCGCCGCGTCGCTTCCATCTGGCGCGCCACGCTGAAGAGGGGGTCCTCCGGCGGCGAATATCCATCCGAAGGTGGATAAAGCGCGGGCCGTTGCAGGTGCGGGTTGTAATAGGGGCTTCCCGCCGTGATATTCACCAGCCGAATCCCAAGTTGCTCGAGCAGGG
>DATGYF010000117.1:0-7651 GCA_035298145.1 Terriglobales bacterium
CGGAGAAGGCGCCCAAAATCGGAACCCGGAATTGGGCAACAGCCCTCCAGGCGGCGCAGCTAGCGACTTCTGTGGCGCTGACGATTGCTTATTTCAAGCCGTAACAACGGAAGTTTGAAATGTGCGTGAGGGCGGTGTTAATGGCATGTGGTTGGGGAGCAATGAGTGTGATCGTCGCGCAACCGGGTGTATGCACGGCACAGACGCCGCACGCACCACAGGTTGAGAGGCAAGCTGACGCGCAAGAGTTGGCGGCGGCAAACAAAGGAGCTCAAGGCAAGACGAAGGTGGGAGACAGTCCAGCAGATTTCGAAGAGTGGCAGATTTCGGTATCGCCGCTGCGGTTCCGTGATCTGCGGAGGAGTTTTTTGCAAGACCAAAAGCACATCTGGACCAGTCCCATGCGCCTCCGATTCTCCGACACGGAGTGGCTGGTTCCTTTTGCCGGAATCACCACAGGGTTGCTGGTGACCGATCGGGATGTCAGTCTCCATTTGTCTCACAAGCCTGCGACCCTCAGCCACTACAACAATCTTTCTAATGTCGGGATGGGGGCTTTAGTGGGCGGTGCGGCTGGAATGTGGCTCCTGAGCTATCCGTCCCGCAACCAGCACTGGCGCGAAACTGGCTTGCTCGCGGGGCAAGCTGCGCTCAACAGCCTGGTTGCGGTTGAGGCGTTGAAGTACTCGTTGGGCCGGGAGCGGCCACTCCAGGGAGACGGCGCAGGGCATTTCTTTCAAGGAGGAACGTCCTTTCCGTCGGAGCACGCCACCGCGGCATGGGCTGTGGCAGGCGTGATCGGACATGAGTATCCCGGCCCGGTTCCGAAGTTGCTGGCTTATGGCCTGGCTTCGCTGGTGAGCTACTCGCGCATCCGAGCCGAGCAACACTTTCCCGCGGACGTTTTTGTCGGCAGCGTTGTGGGCAGCCTTATCGCCCAGCAGGTTTACAGCCATCATCATGATCCAGAACTCGGCGGCGATACGTGGCGCTACGTCGGCGACGTGCTCCGCGGCGATGGACAGTCGTCACCACAGAATCAAGGATCGCCTTATGTGCCGCAGGATAGCTGGGTGTATCCGGCGCTGGATCGCCTGGCTGCGTTTGGACTGATTGACAGCGCCTTTGCCGGGATGCGTCCCTGGACGCGGCGGGAATGCGCACGGTTGTTGAGTGAAGCGGAAAATCACCCGGCATACGAGGCGCATGGGAATGAGGTGGCGGCGGGAATTGTCGCCGCGCTCGAACGCGAGTTTCGTCCGGAAATGGAGGGCGCTGACGACGGCGGGGGAGGAGCGTTCCGTGTGGAGTCTGTATATAGCCGCACTGGTTACGTTTCGGGCATTCCCATCCGGGACGGCTATCATTTTGCCCAGACGCAGATCAACGATTTTGGACGTCCGTATGGCGAAGGCTGGAACAACATAACGGGATTTTCGATGTCTGCCACGGCAGGCCGCTGGGTGGGTTATTTCCGTGGCGAGTGGCAGAGCTCCTCTGGTTTGCCGGCATTGCCCCTGAAGGCGCGCGAAACCATTCAGCAAGTCGACCATCTTCCACAGACGCCGCCGGGCAAAGACCAGCCTGCCGTAAGCCAGTATCAGGTGCTTGATGCCTATGTGGGGCTCATGTTTTCAAACTGGCAGATCTCTTTCGGGCGGCAAAGCCTCTGGTGGGGACCGGGTAACGGCGGCGCCATCATGCTCAGTGACAACGCCATACCGGTCAACATGTTCCGCATTAATCGTACGACGCCGTTCAAGTTGCCCAGCATTCTGGGTTGGATGGGGCCTCTGCGGCTGGAGTTCTTTCTGGGCCAACTCAGCGGACAGGAATTCATGGCCGTCAATGGCGCCTTTGGGACTTTCGGGCAGCCACTACGCCACCAACCCATGATTCACGGCGAGAGGTTCACTTTCAAGCCGACGCAGAATTTTGAATTTGGCTTTTCCCGCACTGTGATATTTGCGGGCGAGGAAGTGCCGTTCACTTTGCGGTCGTTTAAGAACAGCATGTTCAGTCTTAGTACGTCGAACGGGGTCCAAGGCGGACCGGCGGATCCGGGAGACCGGCGATCGGGATTGGACTGGTCGTATCGGGTGCCTAAATTCCGCGACTGGGTGACGTTTTATGGGGACGCTTTCGTTGACGACGAGAAAACTCCCATAGCCTATTTCGATCGTTCGGCAATCCGTGGAGGCCTATATTTTTCTCGGCTACCACGTCTGCCAAGACTCGACCTGCGCATCGAGGGTGTGTACACGGACTTGCCGGCCGGTGGCCGACTGAGCCATGGTTTTTTCTACTTTAACGACCGATACCTCAACGGCTACACGAACCAGGGTCAGCTGCTGGGCAGTTGGATAGGTCGCCAAGGACAGGGCGCACAAGCTTGGACCAACTACTGGTTCAGTGGGCGAAATCGTCTGCAGCTCAACTACCGGCACCAGAAAGTGAGTTGGCAGTTTATCCCAGGCGGCGGAACCCTCACTGACGTGGGAGTACGCAACGATTATTGGCTGCGTCCCAGCCTGGGCCTCTCCAGCTCATTGCAATACGAGCGTTGGCTGTTTCCGGTCATTCAGCCCAAAGCAGCCCGGAATGTGAGCGCAACCATAGAGATTCAATTTCAGCCGCAAAAATTGTTCCGTCGCGGTGTGGACGGTGAAACACCCGGAATTGGAGGCGGCCATGAGTAGATACGCCTTCGAAGGGTTGCTGAACGGATAGTCGCCGATTTGGGTGTATCTGGTTACTGCTGCACGGGTTAGCTCACGAAAACCCTGTAAGTGAGGCGGCGGAGCTGTGATTGGTAATAAGCGCTGAGACACGACGGGATGACTTGCGAAATGACACTGCGTGCTAATACGGCGCTTTCGGCCGGCGGCTCGAGTATCTCTTCACCGGCCCGATGGTACGCGACATACACATGTGCGCGTCATGAAAAACATGTGAGGAAACAACTCGAGGAAAGAGGCATCAACTGCTTCCTGCCACTATATCGCAGCGTCCGGCGCTGGAAGGATCGACAAAAGGAACTGGAACTCGCCTTGTTTCCGGGGTATGTCTTTGTTCATATCGGTCCGGAAGACCGCTTGCGGGTCTTGCAGACCCCAAGCGTCGTGCGTTTCGTGTGTTTCAGCGGATATCCGGCCGCGTTGGACGACGGTGAAATTGAATCCCTGCGGAGTGGAATCGCGAACAGTGCACGTGTGGAACCATATCCATATCGGCAGGTAGGCCGTAAGGTGCATGTGAAGTACGGCCCGCTGGCGGGAATCGAAGGCATTCTGGTGCGAACAAAAGAAAAGCTCCGAGTTGTACTTTCCATCGACCTCATCATGCGTTCGGTCGCGGTTGAAGTAGACGCCGCTGACCTGGAATGAAATGTCTCCCGCCACCCAACCCGATGATTTCCGGCTCACGCAGATGAGCACGGTCAAGAGGAAGCCGATATGCATTCTTCGGTGGGCATAGGCCAGGCACCACCTCATCACCTAGCAAGAGAGCTGGCGGCCGACCTCCGCCTGGTGCAGGCGAGGGGGCGAAGCGGCGCCACGGGACACTTCCGAGGGGCCGTCGTTGCATTCGAAGTGTTGGCTGATCTTGTGACCATTGTTGTTTCGGTACTGTTGAGCTACGCGGTCTATTCCTACCTATCGTTGGGCAGACGGCTTCATTATCCCACTCAGGCAGTGTTGGTCCTTGCGATCGCGTTTGCTGTAGTCATGATTCTAATGCTCGATCGGGTAGGGGCCTACCGTCGGGCCAACAGCTTGCTGCGAGTGCGGGAAACCGAGCAAGTGCTGCAAGTCTCAGCGCAGGCATTCCTGATTGCCCTTGCGATCTCATTTGTCAGCAGTGTTCTTTTCTCGCGCTGGGTCTTGGCGCTGTGTCTGACGATTGTGCCTCTGGCGCTGTTCATTGAGAAAAGTCTGATGTACCTGCTCGTACGTGCTCTCCACTCTCGAGGACTCGGAATCGAGAGGGTGTTGATCTATGGCTCGGGTGGAACGGGGCGGCGCGTATTCTCGGTGCTGGCAAGATCTCCCAAGCTGGGCCTTGAGCCGATAGGGTTCGTCGATGACCAGCCGGTCAAAGCCGGAGGAACCGTTTTCGAGATGGGATATGGACGGAAGCGCTCGGCGCAGATATTGAGGGGACCTGTGATTGCCGACTTGATCCGCAACAATTGGGCGGACCTGGTCATCGTCGCGATTCCATCAATTGGCCGCGACACCTTTCTTCGTACCGTCGAAGAAGCATTCAAGGCCAACGCGCGCGTTTCTTTCGTGCCCAATCATTTTGTGCCCGACCGGTGGGTGGACTATCAGGATATCGACGGCGTCCTGTTGGCGTCGTTCGAGAGATCAACACGAAGAATCACCTACGAACTGCCCAAGCGACTCTGCGACGTCGCAGGATCGTTTGCCCTGCTGGTGCTCGGAGCGCCGCTCTTTCTCTTGGCGGCCGTGCTCATCAAGATGGACTCGCCAGGCCCCGTTTGGTTCAGGCAGGAACGAGTCGGACAGAATGGCCGAATGTTCCAGATGTTCAAATTTCGCACGATGCGAATGGAAGCGGCACCCTACGATTATTCGCCCCGGGCTGCCGACGATCCCAGAATCACTCGCATCGGGAGATTTCTTCGCCGAACCAGCCTGGATGAGCTGCCTCAGCTGATAAATGTAATGCAGGGAACAATGTCACTGGTAGGGCCCCGCCCGGAGATGCCTTTCATCGTACAGCAGTATTCGGAGCGACACCGGCAGAGGCTGCAAGTGAAACCAGGACTCACAGGCTTGTGGCAGTTGAGTGGGGACCGCGCATTCCTCATTCACGAGAATGTCGAGTACGACCTCTACTACATCCAGCACCGGAATTTCTTCATGGACCTGGCAATCCTGCTGCACACGTGCGTGTTCGCTATGCGTGGGATTTGAACTTCGTCGTGACGCTAGTCGGTTGCATCGATCGTCTGAGAGCTGATTGTGGAAGGTCTGAGACGCCATACGGCAACTTCCGAGGTTGAATTGGGTCCAGAGCGCCCATTTTCTCCGGTGCGAGAGAGCCCAGCGCTGATCGCCGACCTGCCTGCCTCAAGAGCCTTGTCTACTCTGGAAGTGATTTGGGAAAGCCGCCGATTGGTTTACTGGGTGGCGTTACGCGCTCTTCTGATCAGCACTGTGGTTGCCTTCCTGATCCCGCGCCAGTTCGAATCCACTGTGAGCATCATGCCACCTAAAGACGGGATGGGAGACAATGGCCTTATGTTGGCCGCCCTGGCGGGGAAAGGTTCGCCTGGCCTGGGAGCGATGGCCGGCAACATTCTCGGGGCAAAGAGCACGGGCGCGCTGTTCGTGGACCTGCTCCGCAGTCGGACGGTGCAGGATCGCATCGTCGATAGATTCGATCTGCAGCGCGTCTACTGGACGCGTTACAAGCAGGATGCCCGCAAGACCCTCAACGCCCACACCGACGTCACCGAGGACCGAAAGAGTGGGGTGATTTCCGTGACCGTGGCCGAGGGCAGCCCACAACGCGCCCGCGACGTCGCCCAGGGATATGTCGAAGAACTGGACCGGCTGGTCTCGCAAGTGAGCACGTCCTCTGCGCGACGGGAGCGGATGTTCATCGAGCAGCGCCTCACGACGGTCCAAGCCGACCTGGAAGACGCAGAGAAACAGTTCAGTGTCTTTGCGAGTAAGAATGCTGCCTTAGACATCAAAGAGCAAACCCGGGCGATGGTCGAATCGGCGTCTGTACTGCAAGGCCAGATGATCGCGGCGCAATCCGAACTGCAAAGCCTGGAACAGATCTATACGGGCAGCAACGTTCGAGTTCGAGCGCTCCGTGCAAGAGTCGACGAGCTCAAGCGGCAACTGCAACAATTGGGCGGCACAGATTCGTCCCTCGTTTCCGATGCAACCTCTTCGACTGAACTCTATCCCTCGATCCGCCAGTTGCCGCTCCTCGGCGTGCGATGGGCCGACCTGTACCGGCGCATGAAAGTGCAGGAAACGGTGTTCGACTTGCTGACCCAGCAGCATGAGCTGGCGCGAATTCAGGAAGCGAAGGAAATCCCAACGGTCAACGTCATCGATCCCGCCAATGTTCCCGAAAAGAAGTCATTTCCGCCGCGTCTTTTGATCATCCTCGCACTGACGACGTTGGCAGTCGTAGCCACCGCGATCTGTGCGATCGCATCTGCTCGTTGGCAAGACGTGGACCCCCTAGATCCCAGGAAGCGATTGGCAATCAGGGTATGGGGCCGCGGTGTACACTCGATGCGATGTGCGGCCAGCTGGCTGCATCTGCAACGCGTTAATGCTTCCTTGAAGCGCTTCCAAGCGCAGTCGGACGAGTAGGCCACGACTTTGCGTCGCAACGTAACCAGGCAAATATTGAATAATTCCGTGCTGGGCGGTGCAGCAGCGCCGCGCACTAGCGCGCAACCCGAAGGGTATTTCTCCTGCACACGGCCGGAACTCCTGCCACATGTACCGCCGAACGCGACGCGAATCCTGGAAGTAGGGTGTGGAGAAGGCGGTTTCGCCAGGACGTTACGAGCCGCACGCCCCGGCTGCAAGCTGGAGATCGTGGCCGTCGAAGCGTGCGAGTCTGCAGGAGCGAACGCCGCTGATGTTGTTGACCGCCTGCTTATAGGGAATGCCGAGCAAGTGGAGTTGGAATATGAGGATTATTTTGACTGTGTCATCTTTGCCGATGTGCTGGAGCATCTCGTCGACCCTTGGACGATGTTGCGCCGAGTCAGAAAGTTCTTGCGAGATGCTGGGTCAGTTGTGGCCAGTATTCCAAACGTTCAGCATTGGAGCGTTCTAGTTAACCTGATAGGTGGGCGCTGGGAGTACGCGCCATACGGGATCATGGACAGGACTCACCTGCGCTTTTTTACAAAGAGCAGCATCCGTGATCTGTTCGTTTCGACCGGGTTCACACCGCACGAGATATCCCCTTTGCTGAGCACAACAGTTCGGGTGCAAATGGCCCGTCTCGCCACCGCCGGGCTGGCAGGTCCCTTTCTCGCCCGACAATATCTGGTCGTCGCCGACCGGAACGATACGTGACGCGGCCTGCACGTGCGCGACACCATCTAGTTCAGGGCCTATGAATGCCACCACGCTGATCGAACCGAAAGAGACGCCGCGGACAGGCGCCGCCGGGGTGCACAAGATCGCTCGGGACGTTGCTACTCTGGCGATCGGGTCATTTCTGGCGGCCGTTTTCGGGGCGCTTGTGGTCTTCGTGATCCCGAGAATCACCCCGATCGAGGATTTTGGGTACTGGCGCATGTTCGTTCTCTATGCCAGCTATGTCGGATTCTTCCATCTCGGCTTGGGAGAAGGAGCGTTGCTGGCCTGGGCGGGGAAGCCGCTGGCAGATTTGCAGCAGGAATTTCGCCCTTCCTTGCAGTTTATGATCGGACAACATCTGCTATTGCTCGTTCCTGTCGGCATCATCGCCGCCGCTGTGCTGCCGCCCAGGGTTAGGTTCGTCGCCTTCGCTGTGCTCGCATTCGCACTGTTGCAGAACGTCGCCGTGGTGCTGCAGTGCGCCTTGCAGGCGGCTCGCCACTTTGTGCCGGTCGCCATCGCCACGGCTGCGCCCGCCGGACTGTTTCTCGCGTTCG
>DATGYF010000118.1:0-4757 GCA_035298145.1 Terriglobales bacterium
GGTGATGCCGTTCACCTGAGCCCTCACCTCCAGGCGGCGTTTCACGCTCTTGAACGTCTTTAACGCGGCGGCAATTTGCTCCTTGGGGATTCCACATCCGGAAGCCAGCGCAGCCGCTGCGGTTGCGTTCAACACGTTGTATTCGCCGGCCAGGGCAAATTCAAAATCCGACCAGGGCTTATCGTCTTGCAATACGGTCCACGAGGTGCGAGTGGAATCCAGCCGGAGATCTCTTATCTGCCAGGTGGCGCGTGGGCTGCTTCCGTACCGCTCCACCGTACAAAACGCCTTGGCCAGGCAGCGTTCGATGCTCTCGCCTGTATCCAGTGCGACGATCCGGCCGCGTCCCGGCACCAGGTTGACCAGGCGCTTGAATGCGGTCTCCACCGCGTCCAGGTCTCTGTAAATGTCAGCGTGATCGAATTCCACCGAGGTCAGAATGATGGCGTCGGGAAAATAGTGTAGAAACTTCGGACCCTTGTCGAAGAACGCGGTGTCGTACTCGTCGCCTTCAAGGATGAAGTGTTTGCCCTCGCCCAACTGAAAGCTGCTGCCGAAATTCTCCGCGATGCCTCCAATCAGGAACGAAGGCTGCACACCGGCGCTGTGAAAGATCCAGGCCAGCATCGAGGTGGTCGTAGTCTTGCCGTGCGTACCCGCCACAACCAGAACTTCTTTGCCGCGCAGGAATTCTTCATGCAGAATTTGCGGCAGCGAGCAGAACGGAATGCGCTGGTCCAGAATGTGTTCCAGTTCCACATTGCCGCGTGACATAGCGTTTCCCACCACCACCATATCTGGCCGCGGAGAGAGATTGGCGGCCGCAAAAGGCTGGGCCACCGGAATATCCAGGGACGCCAGGAAGTCCGACATCGGGGGATACGGAGCCGCGTCGGAGCCGGTCACGCGAAAACCGCGCTGCTTGAGCATGCCGGCCAGAGACGCCATGGCGGTGCCACAAATACCGATCAGGTGTATGTGCCGTTTGTCGCTCATAGTTCGTGCCTTCACGCGGAGAGCACTCCGTGTCCTCAGTGTCCTCCGTGGTTATTTTTGTTTATCTTCATCCCGCAGACCGTGACGAAACTGCCGTAGTCGTGGCTGCTTCGAGTATTTTAAGGTTGACCCCGCGGGCACTAACATCCAGCGCTGCCTGCACTCCGAATGGCAAAGTAATGTTCCGACCAGAAACATGTCCAGAGCGTAAGCCGTAAGCCACGGGCACGCCCAGACCGCCGACCACGCGCAGCACAACTTCTTCGAGCCTGTACCCTTGATCCTTATTCTGCTCACAATCCAGCATTTCCCCAAAGATGATGCCCTGGACATCGGCCAGCTTTCCCGCCAGCTTCAACTGCATGAGCATGCGGTCGATCTGGTAAGGCTTGGCGGCGATGTCTTCGAGGAACAGAATTGTGCCCGCGGTGCGAATTTCATAGGGCGTGCCCAACGAGGCCACCAGAATGGAGAGGCACCCGCCATAAAGAATTCCTTCTCCAGACCCCACGGCCAGCGGCCTCACATCCGAATCCAGTTCGAGCGCCCATTCTGAAGACCCGTTCAAGGCGCATTCCCAGGAATTTTGGTCCACTCCGTCGGCGTGCGCAAAATCCTTGGCCACCATGGGACCGTGAAAAGTGATCAGCCCGGTCGCGTCCGTGAAGTAAGTCAGAAGAGTGGTCAGATCGCTGTAGCCGACAAAAATCTTGGGATGTGCCTTGACCTTCTTGAGATCGAGAATATCCAGAAGATAATTCGCGCCGTATCCACCCCGGGCGCACACGATCGCCCGCACTTCGTCACGGATGAACATTTCCTCCAGTTCCCTCGCGCGCCGCGTGGCCGAACCGGCGAAATAGAGATCACGCTCGAAGATGGAATCAAAATAGAAAGGCTTGTATCCCAGGTCGCGCAAAGCCGCGCAGCCCGCTTCCAGTTGTCCCGGTTTGACATTGCTGGCTGGGGCCACAATGCCCACGGTGTCACCGGGTTGGAGCGCCGGCGGCCTGATACGCGAAGCTCTTTTAGGCGAAGGCATCTGTGTCCATCTTAACCGCGAACGACAAACCGGGCTCTAAACGAAAAACTCGCCGCGGCAGACCAGTTCCGCCGGACCCCGAAGAAAAACCTGTCCCTCCCAGCGGACCGTCTGCACTCCGCCCGGAGCATGAACCCGTACCGGCGAGTGGGCGTGTTTTGTGGCGATGGCAGCTACCGCGGAGGCGCAGGACCCTGTCCCGGAAGACTGGGTCTCGCCGACTCCGCGCTCGAAAAATCTGACTTCGACATTCCCCGCATCCTTGATCATCACCAGTTCAATGTTAACCCCTTGCTGGAAGTGGGCATGACGCCCGATTTCGGCGGCCTCGGCTTGCCATTCCGGAGCGAACTGCTTTACCAGGATGACGTAGTGCGGGTTTCCCATGGAAACTGGGACGCCGCGTACTTCACCAAATGAAAGCCGGATCGTGACTTCTTCTCCAACCCGCGGCTCGCCCATTGCGGTTTCGAACTCGTACCGGGATTCACTGCGGCTGATAAGTTCGCAGCTCTTGATCCCGGCGCCAGTGCGGATCGCGAAGTTTTCTCCAGCCCGTTCCGAGCAGAGGTAAGCTGCCACGCAGCGGGTACCATTGCCGGAAATTTCTGCTTCCGAGCCATCGGCGTTGAACAGTTGGGCCCGCGCGTCGGCATCTGGATCGGGAAACAACCACTCTACGCCGTCCGCTCCGACGCCGCGATAGCGGTCGCAGATGCGCTTGCTGAACTCCGCAACATCGGGCGGAACGTACATGCCATCAATAATCAGGAAATCGTTGCCGCAGGCATTCGCCTTGACGAAAGGAACGACTCGATGCGATGGCGTCATTCGATCTGCACCGGCCCCAGAGGTACAACCGTTTCGAGCAGTGAAGACTGCTTCAATGCCTGCAGTGCTTTCTCCTGCTCCTTGCGCGTTCCTGCCAGCTCAAACTGCAGGCGGACATGCTGCCGGGTCTCAGCCACATGCACGTTCCCCATCATGGCGTGGATGCATTCCAAGGCGGCGTTGACTTCCGCCTTAAGGTCATCCGGGTTGCTGCCGGTAACCTCGTAAGTGTGCACTGTCAGCTTGAGATTGAGTTTCTGCTCGGCATTTCCCAGAAGGAAGAGGCAAACCAGAATGAGCGCGGTGGCAAAAATCGCGGTGAGGTAAAGGCCGCCTCCCACCGCCATACCGACCGAGGCCACCACGAACAGCGTGGCGGCAGACGTGAGGCCAGTCACCAGATTGTCCCGATTGTGCAGAATGGAACCTGCCCCGATGAATCCGATGCCCGGAATGATCTGCGCCGCTATGCGGGTGTGGTCGCCGAGGTAGCGGACCGCCAGTGCATCCGAGAGCAAAGTAAACAGCGCAGCACCGACGCAAATGAAGAGATTAGTGCGCAGGCCGGAGGGACGATGTTTGATCTCGCGCTCCAGCCCTATGGCGCCTCCCAGTAACGCGGCCATTACCAGGCGCAGAAGGTAAACCCCGGCCGAAGACATTTCGCTCATCAGGACTTCGTGGATACGTTGCACGAGTGGCATGGAAGCTCGGGTGGGTGGATTTTATCATCGGAAAACTTGGTCCCTGGCGGCTTCCGCACCCGCAAGTTAACCCAGATGATTACCGGGACGGGGCGCGAGTCTGGTAGATCGTCGCCTTGGGTTGACCCGAGGCATGAATCACCGCCAGCGGCATCAGATTTTGCTTCTGGACCGCAGTGGAAACTGCGTCGCCCTCGAAAGCGATGACAAACTCAGCGTACTGCGACGGATTGGCCAGAGCGCGCTCCCACAATCCATCCACATCGACGGGCTGCTTCCAGGTGCGGTGGTTGCCTTCATTGATCGTTCGTCGTAACGGGATGCCGGCCTGCTGCAACGCCCCGACGTGTTCGCCCAGGTACATAAGCAGGGTCGAATCATTGGGAAGCGCCTTCAGAAAGTCGGCCAGTTCCCGTTCCACCGCGATGCGCCCCCGCGAGTTGACGGTGGCTTCACCAAGACAAACCGGCGCGGACCAGATCGAGCCGTAGCTCGCGGCCACGAAGATCAGGCCCGCTGCTGCCACTGAAAGTCTGAAGGCGCGGCGACGTATCAGCTCCGCGGTAAAGTAAACCGCCAGTGCTACAAACACGGCGAATGCCGGCAGCAATTCCAATCCATAGCGCACGTTGTAATAGGAAAACGGCCACCACACGGGCATGAAAATGGGCACGCCGCTGTAGGCAACAGAGAGCGCGTAGAACGGCACCGGGACCCAGAGCAGGAGGAGCGGCCACGCTTGATTCCGCAACCGCGACTGGGCGAGGCTTGCGATCACTCCCGCCAGCGCCAGCAGGATCCAGAGTTTTTGCCAGCCTTCGGCGGCGAGATTTACCTCTGCCGACTTCAAAAAATAGCTGAACGCAGTCGGAAGATCATGACTGCCGGGATGAAATGCGCCCGGCGTCCTCTGTTCGATGGCCTTCGCCGAATAGGGGCCGTTGGCGAATTCAAGGGGATTGCGATAGACAATCGCATTGTAGGCCAGCCAAAGCGCAGGAGCGGCTGCGGCCAGCAGAATAAATTTGGTGAGTGAGCCTCTGAGGCCCTGCCAGGGTTGATGGACTCGAAGCGCGACTGCCATCGCAGCCACACCCATCACAACCGCCAGAAACCATCCGTCATAACGGGTCAGGCAAGCAGCGGCCAGGCAAGTCCCGCATTTGACCAGGGCAGACCTGGCG
>DATGYF010000119.1:0-3632 GCA_035298145.1 Terriglobales bacterium
CCTTCGGCCCTCGCGGTTCCGATCATCTTCATTCGACCTTGTCGGGGCGTGGCTCAGCCTGGTAGAGCACCTGGTTCGGGACCAGGGGGTCGGAGGTTCAAATCCTCTCGCCCCGACCAACACCCGATCACTTCCGGTTTGCCCCTCACTCGGGAGTAATCGCGAATCGTTAGCTCCTGCTGTGAAATATTCCTCGTCTGGTGCGTCCCTACGGTGCTAACCTTCTTCATTGCCGGTCTCCTTTTTATCTGTGCCTTGAGCACGTCGATAACTTGGGAGCGTACAGCATCCCGTCCGGAGACCGGCCTTCTCACCCCATCTGATTGATCCATCTCTGGCAGTGACACCGCGATCTGATGTTTCGACCCGTGCCGGGAATCACAGGGTTGTGTGTCCCGAGTCACCGAGTTTCGAACGTCGCAAGCATAGCGTTAAAAAGGAGTAACAGTAACAAAGAGAGGATCGCTATGAAAAAAGCAATGTTCTTACTTGCGATGTTAAGTCTCGGCACATTCGGCTGGGCAGGAACGGCGAAGGAAGATGCCACCAGCCGGCTGGAGAACGCCACCGGCGTGGTCCACGAAATCATGAGCGCACCGGACAACGGAATTCCGGAAGAGGTGCTGGAGCACGCAAGGTGCGTGGCCGTTGTACCTCACATGGTCAAAGGCGGTTTTATTTTCGGAGGCAAGCATGGCAAAGGCGTAGCCACCTGCCGCACTGCGGATGGCTGGAGCGCGCCGGCTTTCATCACGATTTCAGGAGGAAGCTGGGGACTGCAGATCGGTCTGGAAGGTGTTGATCTGATCATGATTATTCAGAATGAGAAAGGGATGCAAAAGCTGCTCGACAGCAACTTCAAAATTGGAGCAGACGCTTCCGCCGCCGCGGGGCCAGTGGGACGGCATGCCTCTGCCGGTACGGATTGGAAGATGGATACGGAGATTCTGACTTACTCCCGGGCCAAGGGTGCATTCGCGGGGCTCACGCTCGAGGGGGCGTCGGTGCGCCAGGACAGTGATTCCCGCAAGGCGATCTACGGTCGCAAAGTCACCACCAGGGCTTTGCTGCTAGGCAAAGTGCCAGCTCCCGCCGTAACCCATCCGTTCCTTGCGGAAATTCGCAAAGCCAAGGCCCAGGCCGTGGCCGCAGGCGAAGCTGAGGCCAAAGACAAGCAGTAGATCCGTGGGCTGTTTGGGGTTGCAGAGTTTGCCCTTGCCCGAGTGGCCAGGGAGAAAAGGAGGAGTGAAATATGCTTGGAACTATATTGATCGTGATTCTGGTCCTGGCGCTCTTGGGTGCGCTGCCAAGATGGCCGCATAGCAGAGACTGGGGATTCTACCCGGCGGGAGGAGTGGGGCTTATCCTCCTGGTCGTTGTGGTTCTTCTGGTTCTTGGCCGCGTTTAATTTTGATAACGAGTCGCATGAGGTGAGTAGCGGAGATGCACATGAAAACTACATCCCAATTTGTCCTCGCCGGAGTCCTGGCGCTGCTTGCCGGAACCGTCGCGCCAGCGTATGCCCATCAAGGGCAACATCCATCAGAAGGCAAGCCCCCGAAGCAGGAGCACCAGGCTAAGCCTGAAAAGCAGCACCAGGACAAAGACAAACAGCAGAAAGATCAGAACAAGAAGCCACCGCACGTTCAGCAACCGCATCAGCAGCAGGCCACCCAGCAAGGGCGGCGCGTGCCGCGAGACGAACAAAGGACCGTGTGGCAGCAGCGTCGCGCGCGTAGCTGGGAGGCGGAGCACCGCACCTGGCAGCAGCGCGGCGGCTACAACGGCTATCGCATTCCTCAGGATCGTTATCAGCGATACTTTGGTCCGCACCATCGCTTCCGCATCTACAGGTACCCGATGGTGGTGATTGGCGGATATCCCCGCTTCCAGTACGGTGGCTTTTGGTTCAGTCTGGTTGATCCGTGGCCGGAATATTGGTCAGACGGCTGGTACGACGACGATGATGTGTATATCGACTACTACGAGGATGGCTATTACCTGTACAACCCCAGATATCCACGGGATCGAATCGCAATCGTTTTCTACGTGCACTAACGCGAACCTGCGAGGAAGAAGTGAAGGGCAGCAAGGCCTCGCTTGAGCGCGGCCAAGTTTTCAGGAGGTTTCACATGATTACCGGAGTCAGCAAGCAGAATGCAATCGCGACTGCCAAAGAGACCGCTGAGACCCAGCGAAGTCTCGATCAGAAGACATTGGACAACCTCTCTACTGCGATGCATGGCGAGGCTTTTGCCTATGTGAAGTATTCACTCTATGCGGAGCACGCGCGTAAAAGCGGCAACCAGAAACTCGCGGATTTGTTCGACGAGACGGCCAGCACTGAGCGTTTTGAACACCTCGCTGAAGAAGCACAACTGGCTGGGTTAGTGGGCAGTGATGCCGACAACTTGAAAGATGCGATCGAGGGTGAGTCCTACGAGATCGATACCATGTATCTTGAGTTCGCCCAGAAAGCCAAGATTGCGGGAGACACGGCGGCAGCTGCTCGTTTTGAAGAAATTCGTCATGACGAGATGCGCCACCGCGATGCGTTCAAGGCAGCACTGGCGAAGTTGGAACCCTGAAAGCAGACTTTTCCGATGCGCCCGCCGGCTGTCCCGCACATTCGCGTACTCTGGGCGGGTGGCCCAGGCTTTTGACCTCGCTGGCGCCTAAAACATAGTGGGTGCGCCGTCCTTTGCGCACTTTGCAAGGGCGGGAACCTGGAACGCATCCGCGACTGGTTGCGCAGAACGGACAAAAGTTGTGTCGGCGGCATCGTTACCCGCCCTTGCAAAAAACGCAAGGACGCGGCACCCTCACCATAGATGGCGCGCACAGACATCATCAAAAGGGTGGGCCACCCGGCCATCGGGAGCCCAACGCTTCCAAAGACATGACTACTTCAGTGATTCCTGCAAGTCGGATGTCAGGGGGACAATTAGTTGGGATTCTTGTAGCCCTGGCGCTAAGCTTATGGGCAGCGTTCCTGTTTCTTCGCAGCAGCGTCACCGGAGCGCCACCACTCTATTCAAAAGGTCCCTTGCGGCGAACCTTGCACTTCATAGCTGGGGTGATTTTCGCGGCTCTTGCAGTGGGTGCTGTTGTGATGCTCGTCAGGAGATAGACCGTTACTATGGGGACAGCCGGGTGCCCCACTCATTCGCGTTGTTTGCGAATGAGTGGGCTTCGTCACCACCGCAATGTTCAGGGATCACAGTCCAGTGCCAACCCAGTGTGTAGGTGTGATCGGGTGACGAAGGGGCTGCACCGCTACTACGGGACCCGGAACCTGCACTTCATAACCTGCAGTTGCTACCGCCGTCAGCCTCATCTGGGTACGGCCAGGCGCCGCGACGTTTTCCTTACCCTTCTGGAAGAGACCCGCCACAAGTACCGCTTCGTCGTGCACGGATACGTCCTTATGCCAGAGCATTTTCATCTGCTGATTACGGAACCGGAAGTGGGCGACCCCTCGGTCGTGATGAAGGTGATCAAACAACGCTTCACCCGCCAGGTGAAGCGGACATGCAGGCGCACTTCGCCGGCGCAGGGATGGCTCTGGGACACCACCGCGGTTTCGGTCTGGCAAAAACGATTCTATGATTTCAATGTCTGGAGCGAACGCA
>DATGYF010000120.1:0-2371 GCA_035298145.1 Terriglobales bacterium
AATCCAGTCTAGTAATCGATGCCTGTTGAAGCGCCCGAAGGGTCCAGCATGTCCTGAATCAGATCGGTCCGCGATAGCGGCGCAGGCGGGCGGCTGCGAAGAGGAATGACGCAGCGACGGCCAAACCGACCCACAGGCCTGGAGTGAGCAGGAATTTCCCCGGAGTGAGATGCATCAGCGGATCCATCGAGACCATACCCTCGGTGTAGGCGAGTCCTGCCACGCTGTCACCCATGCGGTACTTCAGCAGGGCGGCGAAGTGCGAAGTGTTGAAGGCAATCTTTTCCACCACGCCGACCGCGAGTATCGGCAGGAAAGCCCAGAGGAAGGCCGCGCGCCGCGCCCAGCCGGAAACCAGCAGCAGCCAGCTCCAGATGGGCGCATACCAGAGCGCATGGATGGCCACAAGATGATAGAGCAGCGCCATCGACATCTGGAACCACGACAACTGTGTCCAAAGCGTCCCGATACTTGCACGGTTGCCCAACAGTACCGCTGTGCTGAGCACCAGCATGATCCAGTGCAGGGCAAGAGTGATGGCAAAAGTCAGCAACGGGATCACCACGATTGGAATGCTCGCCTTCGACAGCACAGTCGTGAGATCGGAGACCGGGAGTGACTTCCAGAACAGGATGCTGCGATCGCGGCGCTCGCCATGTAACGCATCGAGACTGTAGAAAATCGCAACCACAAAACCAATCGCCATGATCAGACCCGAAGCGAAGCTGAACGGTTGCTCAATCATCTTGTGCTGCTGTATGGGATCGAGCGCCATCGCGGCGCGCATCTTGCCGGGCAGACGAATCGTGCCGATCAGGAAGCCGACCAGAAACAATGCGGAGGCGGCCAGGGGCGCAATGTAGATAGAACGGTATTCCCACAGTTCACGCCGCACCGACCAGTACAGGCGCTGGATGGCCGAGATGGCCGCGGGCGTAATTACCCGCGAGTCATTCATATTCAAGTCGCGAGCCGGCTCGGACACGGAGTTCGATCGGGTATTCATCGCGCCCCTCCTTGCGCCGGGCCGGGCTGATTGCTCATGACGGCAACGAACAGGTCAGAAATGCTGGGCGTGCGCTCGTCACCGAGCATGGCCAGTTGCCCGCGATCAGCGCGATCGAACAGCAGAACACTGCGCCCCAGAACCTGGCGCTCGTATATCGGTCCGAGGGTTCGCGCTGCCGCGACCTGCTCGGGATTCACGGTGAGTTCCACATAGCGCGACTCCAATTCTTCCATGCTGCGATCGAACACGATCCGGCCGCGATCGATGAACATGACATCGGTGAGCACGTTCTGGATTTCTTCCACCTGATGTGTCGCCACCACGATGGTACGGCTGCGATCGAAGTAGTCGTTCAACAGGGTATCGTAGAACTGCTTGCGGTACAGGATGTCGAGGCCCAGCGTCGGCTCGTCCAGCACCAGCAATCTCGCATCAATCGCCATGATCAGCGCCAGGTGCAGTTGAGTTACCATACCTTTCGACAATTCCCGGACTTTGCTGGTATGGCGGATGTTGGTCTTCGCCAGAAGACCCTGGGCCCTGGCGCGATCGAATCGCGGGTGCACGCCGCCGACGTAATCGAGCGCCTGCGAAACCCGCATCCAGCGCGGCAGTACGGCGACATCGGAGATAAAGCAGACATCGCACATGAGCTGATCACGCTCGGTCCAGGGATCGCGTCCGAGCACCGACAGCTGGCCCTGGTACGGAGTGAGGCCGAGAATCGCGTTGAGTGCGGTGGTCTTGCCGGCGCCGTTGGGGCCGATAATTCCGAGGATGTGCCCCTCTTCTACCCGCAAATCGACGCAGTCGAGCGCGACCGTTCTGCCGAAGGCCTTGTGCAGTCCGCGGGCTTCTATGCAGGCCATGAATTCAGCTTCCCTCCTTCTTGCTCTTCGATCTCGAACGGCGGTCTGCGCCATCCTCCAGCAATTCTTCCGGCGACAGGCCGAGTCGCTGGATGGTTTCGTAAATCCGGGGCCAATCTTCTGCCAGAAATTTCTGCCGTTCGCCCTTCAGCAGCAGAGCACGCGCGCCGGCGTTGACGAACATGCCAAGACCGCGCCGCTTCTCGACTAGTTCCTCGTCCACCAACTCTTGATACCCCTTGAGCACCGTGAGCGGGTTGACCCGGTATTCAGCGGCGACATTACGCACGGATGGCAGCGGATCGCCTTCCTTAAGCACGCCGTCGAGTATCATCGCGACCACACGGTCGCGCAGCTGGCGGTAAATCGGCTGATTGTCGTTCCACTCACGGTCCATCCTGTTTTCCCGACAGCAACCTTACCAGAATAGCTCCCGTCACCTTGTACGCTGCAGGTCGAAGTGGGCGTGGACGGGCTTGTCTCCTGGTTCCAT
>DATGYF010000121.1:0-2947 GCA_035298145.1 Terriglobales bacterium
CCGGCGCTGATCAGCGCTTTCAAGTAGTCGGTCTTGATGTAAGCGGGGATCTGCCCCTTCAGTCCCTGCCAGGCATCGCGCGGACACTCAACGAGTTTTACGGGTTTGGACATTCTTTAACCAGCCACAGATTTGCACGGATTTCACGGATAAATCCTTCTTAGTTCTTGCATTGATCCGTGGAGATCCGTGTGATCCGTGGCGTGTTTGCCCTCATGTTTGCAGCACTCCGACTTTGAACTCGGCCACATCCGGGTTCAATGCGGCGGCTTCGAGGGCCTGCGTGATCGCATCGCGCGTCTCCACCGGGTCGATAATTTTGTCGATCCACAATCGGGCCGCTCCGTAACGCGGGTCGGTTTGTTCGTCGTAAGTTTTCTTCACGGACTCAAACAGCTCCTTGCGTTCTTCGTCGCTCAACTTCTTTCCGCTGCGTTCGAGTTGCTTGATTTTGATTTCGACCAGGGTGCCGGCCGCGGAATCGCCGCTCATCACCGCATAGCGGGCGGTCGGCCAGGCAAGAACAAAACGCGGATCGTAAGCCTTGCCGCACATGGCATAGTGTCCGGCGCCGAACGAGCCGCCGACGATCACGGTAATCTTGGGTACCACGGAGTTCGACACCGCGTTCACCAGCTTGGCCCCTGCCTTGATGATGCCGCTCCACTCCGCGTCGCGCCCCACCATGAATCCGTTTACGTCGTGAAAGAAGACCAGCGGAATCAGGTTCTGATTGCAGTCCATGATGAAGCGGGCGGCCTTTTCCGCAGACTCGGTGTAGATCACACCGCCGAATTCCATTCGTTTGTGGCCCTCGTGGTCGGTCTGCTGCGCGTGCAATTTCTGGTTTGCCACAATCCCAACCGCGAAGCCTCCGATGCGCGCATAGCCGCAGATGATGGTCTTGCCGTATTCAGCCTTGTACTCGTCGAAACGGCTGCCATCGACGATGCGGGCCAGGATTTCCTTGGTGTCATAGGGACGCGCCGGCGACGAATCATAAATGCCGTAAATTTCCTCGGCCGCCAGCGCGGGAGGCTGCGGCTTCCTTCGGTCCCAGGGCGATTGCCGGCGGTATCCCCACTTCTCGATGATGGCGCGAATCCGCGCCAGGCAAGCTTCGTCGTTGGGTTCGCGAAAATCGACGGTACCGCTGACCGCCGAGTGCATGGCGGCGCCGCCCAGTTCATCGGCGGAAATTTTCTGACCGATGGCGGCCTGCACCAGCGCCGGCCCGGCAAGGAAAAGTCCGCTGCCGTCGGTCATCAGCACGTGGTCGCACATCACCGGCAAATAGCCGCCGCCCGCCACGCACATGCCCATGATGGCGGCGATCTGCGAAATCCCCATGGCCGACATCACCGCGTTGTTGCGGAAGACGCGCCCGAAGTCATCGGTATCAGGGAAAACATCTTCCTGCAGGGGCAGGAAGACTCCGGCCGAATCCACCAGGTAAACCGTCGGCACCCGATTTTCGATCGAGATATTCTGCGCGCGAATCACTTTCTTCGCGGTCATGGGGAAGAACGCGCCCGCCTTCACCGTGGCGTCGTTGGCGATGATCATCACCAGGCGGGTCTGAATGCGGGCCAGTCCCGTGATGACGCCGGCTGCGGCTGCTCCGCCCCACTCCTCGTACATGCCGTGCGCGGCATAGGCTCCGAGTTCGAAAAATGTTCCAGGATCAACCAGCAGATTGATGCGCTCGCGCGCGGTGAGACGTCCCTTGCTGTGCTGACTCTCGATCGCTTTCGCGCCGCCGCCCTCGCGGATTCTTTCCTCTTCGTTGCGTACCTGCGAAACCAGGTCAGCCAGGAAGCGCATATTGGCTTCAAAGCGTGCCGAGGTGGGATCGATGTGCGACTCGAGCACGGTGGAACTCGACGGCGTTCCGGGATCGACGCGTTCGTTCATGAGGGAATTCTGAAAGAAGTTACGGTATAACAGCGAAGCGGCAAGGCGCAAACCAGCGTTTTAAGCGCGGCGAAAGTAGGGCTGGCCCATCTCAGATTGAAGATTCTCGATTTCAGATTTAAGAACCTGGGCGCTGTATTGCCGCAAAACATCTTAACCTGTCTTTTCCAGCCATCGCTCCAGGCGGCATCCGTCTTCCTCCAGCAGGAAGCTGCCGGTCCCATAACATTCGCCAAAGATACGGTGCGACTCGGGATCGCGGGCCGCCCGCGTGATCCACTGCTTCCCTACCTGATATTGACTGGCGGTAAACCATTTCTGCGGCAGTACCTCGACCAGTCCTGCGTTGGGATAGATGATGTAAAGCGCAAAGGCCGGGCTGTCCGGGCTCTTCGCCGGATAGCTGGTGGGGATAATCAGTTCCTCCACCGCCTGCAGTTCGGTTGGCACTTCAATCTTGTGCACGCCGGCGGCCAGGCCGAGCGAGACTTCAAACTCCGCCAGTGGTGCTGCCGTCGAGTAGATACGTTCACTGGACGCTTTGAACCAGCCCGCAATCTCGGCCAGGTCGAAGGCCTTGAGTTGATCCGGATCGAAGCAGGTAACCCGAATACTACGGCCTTCCGGACACCAGACACCCAGGTTCGAGGGTGGGACGAAGAACGGCCGGCAATATGTATTCAGTGCGAGCCTCGGTTTGTCCGCTTCCTGCTCCAGTCCCAAAGTGACCAGGTAGCCCAGCGGCCCTTCACTGCCATGATGAGTCCAGACGAAGCGCTGACCGGTTACCGAATTGAAGGCGGGAAAAGTCCTCCAGTACCACGGGGTGGGCCCGACGGTACGCTGCAGAATATCCTTCAGACGTGAGGTGCTGATCTCGGCCATCAAGATCAACTGGCCGTGGGCACGCCGCGCGGCTTGACGTTGGCGCGAATGAACTGGACGATTTCGTCCATGGCTGTGCCCGGCTGGAAAATGGCGGCCACTCCGGCCTTTTTGAGATTTTCCATGTCCTGGTTGGGAATGATGCCGC
>DATGYF010000122.1:0-5633 GCA_035298145.1 Terriglobales bacterium
ATACTGGCGGCCTGGCTGAAGGCGTTTTTGAGAGTGAACTCTTCGGCCACGTTAAGGGAGCCTTCACCGATGCGCGCACGGACCGCATTGGACGCTTCGAACTGGCGGACGGGGGCACGATCTTTCTGGACGAGATCGGCAACGTGCCCATGCGCCAGCAGTCCAAGTTGCTGCGGGTGCTGGAGTCTGGAGAAATCGAACGCGTGGGATCGTCGCGTTCCAAGCGAATTGATGTGCGCCTTATTTCCGCCACGAATTCCGATCTCCATGCTGCCTGTCAGGCCGGGCAGTTTCGCGAAGATCTGTTGTTCCGCCTTAATACCGTGGAAATCCACCTGCCGCCTCTGCGTGAGCGCCGCGAGGACATTGCGGTTCTCGCCCTGCACTTCCTGTCACATTATGCTTCCCGCTACCGCCGGACGATCCGGGGACTGGATCCCTCGGCCCTGCAGTCCCTGATGCAATATGCCTGGCCCGGCAACGTTCGCGAATTGGAGCACACGCTGGAGCGGGCCGTCCTCATGTGCCGCAGCGAACAGATTCAGCCCGGCGATCTCGGCCTGGGCTTGCAGCGATCGCAGGCTCAGAACCTGGAGGAGTTGAGTCTCGAATCGGTGGAGACGATCCTGATCCGAAAGGCGCTGCAACGCTTCCAGGGCAACGTGAGCCAGGCCGCCGAAGCGCTGGGGCTGAGCCGCGGCGCGCTCTACCGCCGAATGGAAAAGTATGGGCTTTAGCCCGCGCGACACTGACCCGTTCAAACGCAGGAAGCCGCGCCGGACCCCTTTCGAACGCCGCATTATTCGCTCGTCGTTGTGGCTTGCCATCCCAGGACTGCTCACCAGCGGTGTCCTGATATGGCTGCAGGATTGGGCGATCGAATCAAAGCTTGCCCTGCTTTTCGCCGAACTCGTCGTCTGCGCATCGGTTCTTGCTGCGCTTCACGATCAGATTATTCGCCCCCTGCAGACTCTCGCCAATGTGGTCGGTGCTCTGCGGGAAGAGGACTATTCTTTCCGCGCGCGCATGGCGGTTCCTGACGACGCTCTTGGCGAACTCTCTCTCGAAGTCAACATGCTCGCCGATCTGCTGGCAGAGCATCGCATCGGCGCGATTGAAGCAACCGCGCTCCTACAGCGTGTGGTCGAAGAAGTGGATATTCCGCTCTTCGCCTTCGATCCCGGCGAAACCCTGCGGCTGGTGAACTCTGCCGGGGAAAGGCTGCTGCAACAGGCTTCTCCGAGATTGCTCGGGCGGACAGCCACGGAGCTGGGATTGAAGGCGTGTCTCTCCGCCGAGAATGCCTCGGTAATTCCGTTGCACTTCAATAGCGATGCACGCTGGTTTTTGCGGCGGAGTTCGTTCCGGCAGCGGGGAGTGCCGCACACCCTGGTCGTGCTTTCCGATGTGAGCCGAGCGTTGCGGGAAGAAGAGCGTCTCGCCTGGCAGCGTCTGATTCGCGTGATGGGTCACGAGTTGAATAACTCGCTGGCGCCCATCAAGTCGATCGCCGGGAGCCTGCATGCGCGCCTCTCCGAAAGTACGCTGACTGCGGAGGAGCGGGCTGACTTCGAACGCGGGCTCGGCATCATCGAGGCTCGTGCCGCGTCGCTCAATCGCTTCCTGCAGGCCTACCGCCAACTGGCGCAGATGCCGCCGCCCGTCCTGAAGAAATCGACCCTGTCTCCGTTGGTGACGCGGGTGGCTGGATTTGAGACTCGCATAGCTGTCAAAGTGATTCCCGGACCGGAAGTGACGTTAATGGCAGATGCGGATCAGCTCGAGCAGATGCTTATCAACCTGGTGCGTAACGCCGCCGAGGCTGTGCTCGAAGGTCCACCGTCAAAGGCCTCAGGCAACGATGTTTCGGCTCCGGCTAACGGCTTCCAGCCAGCCGTCAGCATCGGCTGGAAGGTGCTCGACAAGGCTGTGGCCCTGGTCATAGAAGATAACGGCCCGGGCCTTATGAATCCCAGCAACGCATTTGTTCCGTTCTACACCACCAAACCTTCCGGGAGCGGAATCGGTCTGATCCTTTCGCGCCAAATCGCGGAGGCTCATGGGGGCTCTCTTGAACTCACCAATCGGCCCGACGAGCGGGGCTGCCGGGCCAGGGTCCTCTTGCCGCGGCCGGCCTTGTAGCCCTGCAGTCGGAGTTGTAGTTGACCGCGAGTCACGATCGAGGAAGATAACTTTTCCCAGAGGCCACGGCCGCGGAACTTGGATCTGTGGCGGAACCCGCGCCAGGCGCGGTATTTGCTGTGGTTACAACCGGAGGAAGTCGCTGCTCTACATCGTTTACTGTAGGGCTTCTACATGCTGTACCGTAGTGAACCACGCGCCAGAGTTCGCTACAATTCAAGTTCCCGAAGGTACCTTGTAACCAGGGCTTGAAATGTCTGCGATCCGGATTCTAGTCGTCGATGACCACGAGGTAATCAGGCGGGTGATCTGTTCCCTTCTTTCTAGTGATCCCACTCTGGACGTGGTTTGTCAGACAGCGGACGGGGAACAGGCAGTCCTCAAGGCCAAGGAGCTGCAGCCCGACCTGGTTCTGCTCGACATCAGCCTGCCTGGAATAAGCGGCATCGAAGCCGCAAGGCGCATTCGCAGCAGTTCGCCGAATTCCCACATCATCTTCCTGAGCCAGCACGATTCGCTGCAAGTGGTGGAAAGCGCGATGCGCATGGGCGGCCACGGATACGTTGCGAAGACCGATGCAGGGTCGGAGCTGCTGATGGCCATCCGCAGTGTGAGTGCGGGTGAGCAGTTCGTGAGTCAGCGCATCGTGTCCCAGGGCTGGAAGTTGGATCGTTCTGGCCGGGGCGATACTCGACAGATTCGGAACTGAGAATCGCCGCCGGCCCGTGACCGCCCGAGGACGAGACGCCCTCGAGACAGCCGGCAGAGCCTGCCTTGAGCTGAGTCGAAGGGATGCCGGCGCTACTCCTGCCTCTTCAGTAACACGAAGATCACGTTTGTGCTACCCTGACGCTTGCCGTGCCCGTGTGTCCATGCACGGATTCATCTTCTGACGCAATGCACATCCCAGACGGCTATCTCAGTGCTTCGACCTGCGCCCTGCTCTACGGCACCGCGATACCCTTCTGGTACACGGCCTTTGCGCGCGTCAAGCGTCTGCTGAACACGCGCCTGATACCTCTGTTGGCCGTCGCCAGCACGTTCTGTTTTGTCATCATGATGTTCAACCTTCCCCTGCCGGGCGGGACCACCGGGCACGCCGTGGGAGTGGGAGCTGTGACCGTCGTGCTGGGCCCGTGGGCATCGATGGTTTCGGTATCGATTGCGTTGCTGATCCAGGCGGTATTTTTTGGCGACGGCGGAATCACTACGTTCGGGGCAAACTGTTTCAACATGGCGATTGTCGGGTCCCTAGTGGCGCATTTTACCTACCGCGCGGTGGCGGCCAGAACAGCGATCGCGTCGCCTCGCCGGGTTGTGGCGGCTGGGCTGGCAGGTTATGCGGCCATCAACGTTGCCGCGCTGCTTACCGCATGCGAGTTGGGAATTCAGCCGCTGTTGTTCAAGGACGCGAGCGGCGCTCCCCTGTACGCTCCCTATGCGCTCCACATTGCAATTCCGGCAATGATGCTGGGGCATCTGACTTTTGCAGGTTTGGCGGACCTGTTTGTCGCGGGCGGCGTGGTGGCGTATCTGCAGCGCACCAATCCCGCATTGCTCGGGCAGAAATCTGCGGGCGGCGCCACCAAGGATGCCTCGCCGGCCGAGGCTTCAGGTTGGAGGATGACGCGTCCGCTCTGGATTCGTCTGGCACTGCTCATGCTTCTGACTCCCCTCGGAATTCTGGCGGCGGGAACGGCCTGGGGAGAATGGGGAGCGAAGGATTTTTCCGATCCCCTGATGCGGCAGCAAATCGCTGCTGCCTCGGGCCAGGTCGCGCCTCCGTCCGAACCGCCGCGGGGGCTGGCCCGACTCTCGTCTTTATGGAGCGCGCCTTTTCCCCAGTATGCTCCTCCATTTGTGCGCCATCCTGCCTTTGGCTACGTGATGTCAGCCATGTTCGGCTGCGGCCTCATTCTTGGTTTCTTCTTGTTGGTGGGCTGGATGATCGGCGAGCGCGGCGCAGTTGATGCCAGGACTTCAACATGACCGACGCCGGGAAAAATTCGCGAGGAGTAGTGGAACGCAGCCTGGCGTCTTTTGTCGATGCGCTGGAGCACGCATTCTATGCCGAGGAGTCGGCCAAGAAAAACGGTCTGCTGCAAAAACTCGACCCCCGAATCAAGATTGCGGCCGTCTTTCCGCTGATTGTTATCGCGGCCCTGGCGCGACGCTTGGGGGTGATCGTGGCTCTCTTCGCCACCGCCGTCGTGCTCGCATTGCTGTCCAGAGTTCCCCTGGCAACACTGGCGAAGAGAGTCTGGCTGGGTGTGCTCACTTTCACCGGATTCATCTCGTTTCCCGCATTGTTCCTGACTCCCGGCGTGGCAATCTACACTCTCCCGCTTCTGGGTTGGTCCGTAACTGAGCAGGGACTGCGCGCCGCCATGTATCTGATCATGCGGGCGGAGACGGCCGCCACGTTCTCGGTTCTGCTGGTGTTGTGCACTCCCTGGAGCTTTGTGCTGAAGGCCCTGCGCGTGCTCCGGTTGCCCATCGTGCTGGTTGTCATCCTGGGCATGACGTATCGCTATATCTTTCTGTTTTTGCGAAACGCGCACGACATGTTCATGTCCCGAAAGAGCCGGCTGGTGGGCCATCTCGACGGCCGGGAGCAGCGACGGGCGGCCACGGCCAGCGCGGGCGTGCTGATGTCCAAAACCATTCAGCTGAGCGGCGACGTTTACCTGGCCATGCGTTCGCGTGGCTTTCAAGGCGAAGTGTACGTGCTGGACGAATTCCAGACCCACTGGTTTGACTGGGCGATGCTGGCTGTATTTATCAGCATAGCGCTTTTGGCTTTCTGGTTTGGGCGATGAGAATGGCTTCGGCACCAGAGAATTTGCGCGGAGACTGCGAGGAGGAGAGAGTGTGACCGCCCCCATCTTCGAGGTACGCGACGCCACCTACCGCTATCATGAAGTGACCGCGCTCGATGGGTTGAACCTCACCGTCATGCCGGGGCAAAGAATCGTTCTGCTGGGAGCAAACGGTTCCGGCAAGTCAACGCTGCTCAGCATGCTTGACGGCCTCTGTTTTCCGGAAAAGGGCAGTGTTACCTTTCAGGGCGAGCCTCTGACCGAGGACCGGCTGAGCGGACAGGTTGAATTCGACTTCCGGCGCCGCGTCGCCCTGGTGTTTCAAAACCCTGATGTGCAGTTATTCAACCCGACCGTGTTTGACGAAGTGGCTTTCGGCCCGCTGCAGTTGCGTTGGACGAAGGAGCAGATTCGTCTTCGGGTGAGCGAGATTCTGGAACAGTTGGAGATCGCGCACTTGAAGGACCGCTCTCCTCATCATCTTTCGACGGGAGAGAAGAAACGGGTCGCGCTGGCCTCAGTGCTCATCCTCGATCCTGAAGTCCTGCTGCTGGACGAGCCCACCGCCGCGCTTGATCCCAAAAGCGAGAGCCAGATGATCGATTTCCTGGTGAGTTGCAGTGGTGGGCGCAAGACGGTGGTCACGGCCACTCATGATCTCGACCTGGTAGA
>DATGYF010000123.1:0-2792 GCA_035298145.1 Terriglobales bacterium
TTAACGTCAACTACGTCTGGTCACCGGCCTCGCTGGTCGTTGCAGAGCGTGACCCGGCAATATGTCGTACGCCCGAAATTAGCTCCTAAACAGTCAGGTTGGGAATTTTCATTTCTTCCCAAAGATCTTCTTCTCCAGATCCGGTCCGAACTCGTTGACGAGTTCGTCAATCATGCTGAGCGGAATGGACATCGCGACCCGAGAGAATGTGGCAGCAACACCGCGATTTTCCTTAGGATAGTAGGCATTTGAAAGGCTGCTTGTGGCGATGCTGCCCAGCATCCCAGACCAATTGAAGGCGCGCCCGCCTGAATCTTTGTGCGTCAATACGGGTCGGATGAGCGCATGTCCCAGGCGTTGTTTGAATGGCCCGGCGCCCAGGCGATAGTAGCGTGGATCTTGATGCAAGACAGAAGGAAACAGAAAAGTTCCAAAGAACCCGGATGCCGTTTCATCCGCCAATCCGGCGCCGAATCGCTTGCCGTAGCCGGCAGCGCCCTGGCCATATCCGGAAAAATCATTGTTCGCCTGCGCGAGACCGGCCTCGAAAGCCACCCAGCCCAAGGTGAAAGGATCGGTCTTGTCCTTCACGAACAATCGCCACTTTCCACGCGCAGTGAGCGGACGAGCTGCCTTGCTGTCAGCGACGGTGTAGGTCGGGAGAATCCAGAAGAGGCGGGGATGTTTTTCTTCCCGACTCTTTGCAGGAGGAGCTTGCTGAGCCGCTGGAGCGGTCTGCCCAGGCCAGACCGCCTGCGTACTTTCCGGTTGAGTTCCAGTAGATTCCTGCGCCCGAGAAACGCTCGCCGGGAACATGGATAGAAGTAGTATGAAGAAGAGGCTCCCCCGCATTGGTTTTTCCAAGTCTCCACGCAAAGACTAGCACCCCTGCGGCAGGGCTCAACAATCTAGTTGGTGAAAAATCGCCATTACACTCAAAACCCCTCCTGACCGGGGTCAGTGAGTATAATCGCCTGATTACAGCAGTTACTTTCGAGTTGCCCGTGACCTATGCAAAATTCCGTGCACGCGATAAACGGGGCGATTGCAGTGCTTGTCGTCGGCGTCTGCTGATACCCCGGAAGATTACGAACGACGGGGGAATTATTGCTCGACGCTGTAAGCAACGTTTTGAGCGCAATTATTCCATGCTGTACTGGATGTGGATTCCACGCTTGGACATCTCATCCAGAAACAGGTCAGCGGGGATGTCTCGTTCCTGCAGCACGCCACCGCGTTTGGTGATGGCGCCGGAAGCGATCATTTGCACGACGATCGAGGCCGGGAATGCAGTGGTGCGCATCATGGCGCTCATATCGGTCTTAGGATCGTAGTGATCGACCAGGGTAAAGGTGGCGACGCGGCCCTTGAGGCGTCCGCCCAGCAAGCCGCGCACGCCCGGCGAACGCACTGACTCGTGCGCTTCCAGGCGCATGATGCAGACATCCGGGCCCTTGCCAGCAAATTTACCCTCGAAGATTTTTGACATCACGGCTCGGGGCGTGATCTCGGCTCCGTTGACACACATCTTGTCGCTGGAGAAAAGGCCGAGCGCCTTTAATTCGCAGAGCAGATCGTAATGGCCCGGGTAGCGAAGCGTTTTCTCGAAACACTCGCCGACCTTTCCTGCGAAACTCTCGGGCAGAGTCGATGTACCGCCGGAAGTGTGGAAGGCAACCAGGGGTGCGAAGCCCGGCATATGAAATTCCTCGGGTTCTGTGAGCGGTTCAATTGTGACCAGCTTGCCTTTGCGGAGAATACGAGCTGGTTCCACGTACTCGTTGATGAGGCCTTCCACCGAGAAAACCAGCTGGTAGTGGAACGGCGGCATGGGTTTTTCGGGGAGGCCGCCGACGTAAAGTCTGAGGGCATCGGCGCGGCCGCCGAGGCGGCGGACGAGTTCTCCGCCGAGAATGGAAGCCATGCCGGGTGAAAGGCCGCAGTCGGGAGCGATCGCGACATCGCGCTTCTCAGCTTCGCTGGCGAGCGCAAGTTCCTGGCGGACGACGGTGTTGTTTCCGCCGAGGTCGGCAAAGTGGCAGCGCGCTTCTATGGCGGCTTTAGCGAGACCGAGATTCAGAAAATAGGGGACGGCGGAGAGCGCAGCGTCATGGCCACGCATAAGTTTGGCGGCGGCCTTCTTACTGCCGGCGTCGAGCCCGAGAGCGCGGATCTTCTTATCGCCGGTAATCCTGTTTACGCGGGCGGCCACTTCGCGAGCGCGTTTGAGGTCGCTATCGGCGAGGGAGACTGACTCAACCTGCGATTGGCGCGCCATGTCGAAGGCGGCGGCCGAACCCATCATGCCAGAACCGATGACCAGGAGCTTCAGGCGTTCACCTCGTGACACGGTGTTCTGGATTTCAATCTACACCCTCTGCGAAACGCCCGCCAGTTTCGCCACCGTCCGCCAATGTCCCGGATGTGGGCGTGTCCACCCCCTCGGATACGAATCTGAGCGTTGTCGGTGGAGTTGTCCATCAGATTTCAGTCATCCTCAATGGCACAATGTACACCGTTGTTTACGATCCCCCGTTAAAACGAGAGGACAAGTTTTTCAACCTGAGGAGATACAGTCGTATTCCTGCACGATTTGATGGCGACCATTTGACCATGCAGTGGCCGGACAAGACAAAAGCGAAAGGAAGAATCGTTTCGACGCCGAACAACTGAAGACGCAAGCCGCTTGAGCGTTGCACAGAACTCCAGGGGATCCCAGGTTTTCATGCCTGGCGGTGGCCCATCGGTTCTACGACGCTCGGGTTCGAGGGAGAGTATCCATGCACTCATTA
>DATGYF010000124.1:0-2059 GCA_035298145.1 Terriglobales bacterium
CTGTGACGGGGCTTCGATGAAATCATTTTCCAGGTCACCCATGGCCCATTTCGTGTTTCCTTTCATGATGCCGTGGATCAGGTGTCCGAACTCGTGGAAGAAAGTGATGACATCATCACGTTCCATGAGCCCGGGTCCGCCGGTAGCTTTGGGAAAATTGCAGACCAGAACGTATTCCGGCAGGCGGAATCCATTCTTACCGGTGGCCAGGGTGAAGGTCGCATAGTGCTTGTATTTGTTTTCCCGGGGAAACATGTCGAAGTAAATCCGGCCGATGAGTCTGCTCTGGTCGTAAACGTCATACACAGTGACTTCGGGATGCCAGACCTGCGCCGACGTCACCGGCTTGTAGGTGATTCCGTACATGCGGCTGCTGATGTCGAGAATGCCCTGCAGCACCCGTGAATACTCGAAATACGGACGGATGACTTCGGAGTCGTACCCGAACTTTTCAATCTTCGCTCCCCGCACCAGGTGAGCCACATCCCAGGCGTTGACGCTTTCCGCTTTCGGGTCTTCGTGCTTCTTATAGGCGAGCAATTCGTCGTAATCGCGCCTGGAGCCGGCCTGCGCCGCGGTGGTGATTTTTTCGATAAAGTCGGCGGCATTCTGTTCCGTGCCTACCATCTTGTCTTCCGTGATGTATGCCGCCCAGTCCGGGTATCCCAGAACGTTGGCCAGTTCGTGACGCTTCTGGAGGAGCTGCCCCAGCACATCGATGTTCTTGGGATAGGCGCGCTGCCGGTAGAGGACAAAGAACTCTTTCCGCGCTGCCTCGCTTTTGGCGTAGTCCATGAATGGAAAATAGTCGGTGTTGTCGGTGGTCAGCGTGACCTTGCCGGAGGAGTCGGGAGGGTGGGAGCGCTTGAAATCTTCGGGAAGTCCATCGAGGTCGGAAGCGTTGACCTGGAACTTGCGGACATCGGCGGCAATATTTTGATCAAACTGCTGCCCGATCTTTACCAGTTCGTCCTGCAGCGCCCGTATTTTCTCTCGGGTGGGATCGTCGCGGTCAACTCCGGCGCGATGGTAGTCGCGCAGAGTGGTCCGCAGGTAATAGCTGCCGGCAGAATCCAGCCGGGCGCCATCGAGTGACGCCAGCACCTTGTACATGTCCTTATCGAGCGAGATGTCGGTGAGCACGCGGCTGACTTCCTGTTCGCAAGTCTGGGCGACATCGCGGAAAGGCTTCGAAGGATGCACCTGCTCGGCCAGTCCGGCGCGATTTTCGGCGTCCACGACGACCACCAGGGCGGTGTCAAAGGCCTGCAAGGTGGCCATGGCATCGCGCGGCGGCGGGCTGGCCTTGAGGGCGGCAATGCGCTTCTTGCCGTCATCCACATCGCTGCGGCACGAGGCCAGGAAGGATTCTGCAGTGCCGGCCAGGTAACTGGAAGCCCCCGGCGCCGGCTCCTGAGCGGTGGACACGAGGCGTGCCCCGGCGAAGACAAAAATAAACAACAATCCGATGAATTTGCGGCCCATGATTCTCCTGGTCGATTCTATAGACGAGGATTAGACGTGCGAAAACCAGTCAGGTTATACAGACCGCACACCTCGGTCAAGGAAGGGGAGCCGCGTTGGTGTGGGCCGGACAGTCGTGTCCGACGCCTTTGACTTGGACTCTGGGTTGCGAAGCACAATGGTCTGGTTCCGGAGTCTGCTTGTGCCCAAAAACAACTTCAAAAGCGGCGGGCGAGGGCGCCCGCCCCACACAAGCCGATCCACACAAGCCACTCACACATAAGGTTAGTTGGTCGGACGGGTTTCGTATTCGGCGGTCGCAAAGTCGGGAGCGTCCTGCTCGCACTGGCGAATTTCCAGAATGCGCGAGGTCACGATTGGAGTGCGATAGGAAGGATGGCGGAATTCCAGGTGCATGCCACGGCCAACAAATCCGATCTTCAGCATGGAACCGCCCCAGGACGAACCTTCAATCCTGACCAGTACGGGCTCGGGACAGAACGCGGGATGGCCCCAGATCCAAGCCTCGCCCCTTCCCCGATGCACCACCGTGTACCAGCGGTGCTGGGTCTGGATCTGCAGCATCGTACGGGCG
>DATGYF010000125.1:0-4553 GCA_035298145.1 Terriglobales bacterium
GGCCATTCCGGACGCACGCATCGAACTGAACGGCACGGTCCACTACTGCGAAACGCCTTACGCAGCAGCCGAGGGCATGGACGCGCTGGTAGTCGGCACCGGCTGGCCCGAGTTCCGCAGCCTTGATTTCGATCGCATCAAGCACCTGCTGAAGCGCCCGGTGATCGTGGACACCAAAAACCTTCTGGACTCAGTGCGCCTGCGCGCCATGGGATTCCAGTATGTCGGCGTCGGCCGACATTAGCCTTTTTTCACTCGTCTGCACAACCCTCCCCGCGCCTCTGACAGCTCTCACCCCAGTTGCTATAATCGAGGAGAAACGGTGGGAGTAGCTCAATTGGTAGAGCACCGGACTGTGGCTCCGGACGTTGCGGGTTCAATCCCCGTCTCCCACCCCAGGTTTTGCTCTTAAATGTTTTGAAATCCAATGGTTGTGTGGCTGACACTCCCTTCGACTTCGCTCGGGTCTGTCCGCCGCTTCTGATTTTGTTTTGATTCCTGCTGCAGTTTCTGACGGCCCATACCAAAACCAACTTCAAAGGCGTCGGACAAGAGTGTCTGACGCACACGGTGCGCGCGATATACTGCGGCATCTCATGGCCAACATTCTCTATGGAGTAAATGGCGAGGGGTCAGGACATTCGACCAGGGCGCAGGAAGTGATTTCGCACCTGATCGGCAGGGGACATACCGTCCACGTCGCGTCTTTTGATCGCGGGCTGCGCAATCTGCGGGAAAAATTTGAAGTGACCGAAATCTACGGTTTGCGGCTGACCTACGTGAACAACCAGGTCAGGTACGGACGCACGCTGACCCGGAACCTGCTTTCGGTGCGGCAGCGTGCGAAGAGCATTGCGCTGCTGTCCGAACAGGTTGAAGAATGGAAAATCCAGGTAGTCATCACCGATTTTGAACCACTTACCTGCCACGTGGGCCACCACCTGCGCTTGCCTGTCATCTCGATCGACAACCAGCACTGCCTTACCAACACCGACGTGACCTATCCCAGGAAGCACCGGCGAGACGCTGCAGTGGCGAAGCTGGTCACGCGGATCATGACTCCACATGCGGATGCGTATCTTGTGATTTCGTTTTTCGAGGCGCGAGTCAAGGGTCCGCGCACGTTCCTGTTTCCACCGATCCTGCGTCAGCAGGTACTCAAGGCTGCCCCCACGACCGGCGAGCATGTGCTGGTTTATGTAACTTCTCCGGCGCCAGCGCTCGCCAAACTGTTGGGTTCGGTGCGCTGTTCATTCGTCGCCTATGGTTTCGGGCGTGAAGGACAGAGCGGCAACGTGATCTACAGAAAGCCGGCCATGGACAAGTTTTTGGAGGACTTAGTCAGTGCAAAGGCAGTTATCGCCAATGCCGGGTTTTCTCTTCTGACCGAGGCGCTTCACCTGGGGAAGCCGTACCTGGCAATACCAATCGAACATCAGTTTGAACAGATCTTTAACGCATACTGGCTCGACAAGATGGGATACGGAACCTATTGGGACGAGCTGAACAAGGAACGGGTAGAGTCGTTTCTCTATAACCTGCCGGGTTACCGCGAGCGCCTGAGGACGTATCCGCGGCGGGGAAATGCGGCACTGCTGGACAAGCTCTGTAAGCTTATCGCCCAGTACGCGCCGGCGCACACCGGGAACGCGGAGCGGAGGGGTAAGTGAAGGCGGATCAATCCCGGCCGACCGAACCGGCGGTTGTTTCCCAGCGAAACATCATCTTTGAAGCGGCAGCGTTCACCAGCCTGATGATTGCGGTGCTTTCGCTCTTTCTGTTCGCGTGGATCGCGGATGGTGTCGCGCACGACCGGACGGCCGGCCTTGATCTCGCGATACGGAACCAGGTTCATGCCTACGCCTCTCCCTCTCTCACCAAGGCAATGATTTTCATTTCGTTTCTGGGCGGGGACGGACTGACCGCAGCCTCGATCCTCTCGGTGCTTGCGTTCCTTGTCTTCCGCTGGAGGCGGGAGGCGGTGTGGATGGCCGTTACCATACTGGGCGCGGTCGTGCTGGACTTGAGCCTGAAATATGCCTTCCATCGGCCTCGCCCTGTCCCGTTTTTCGTGCCGGTGCCCTATACCTACAGTTTTCCCAGTGGGCACTCCTTGTTTTCATTCTGCTTCTATGGCGTGCTCGCGGGCTTACTGGCGGGACGCATGCAGTCCCGGCTGGGGCGCATCCTAGTCTGGACTCTGGCTGCTCTTCTGGTGGCAGCCATTGGCCTTTCACGGATTTACCTGGGGGTGCACTATCCCAGCGATGTGATTGCGGGATATCTTGCAGCGGCTCTCTGGGTAAGTACTCTGCTTGCTCTGGATCGCGTGAGGACAGAGCGGAAGAGCTCACCCGACCCGGGTGCTTAGCTGGATCGGCTTTCGGAGAATACCCTATGGATTCAGACCCGAACCGACGAGGAACCGAGCCCGCTCGTCGGGCAGCCAAGGGGTTCCTGCGGTGGATTTGTTTAATCGTCCTGCTCCTGCAGGGGTTGACCCCGAATTGCTTTTCATTCGCGGCGGAGCCGCTTCCCCCGACCCATGTTGACGATTTCATCGGGCACCCGCGGGTGATCATCATGAGCGACATCGGCAATGAGCCGGATGATCAGATGTCGTTCGTTCGCCTGCTCCTGTACTCGAATGAATTTGAAATTGAAGGAATCGTTGCCACAAGCTCTACCTGGCAGAAGAGTGCGGTGCATCCTGAAACCATGCATGCCCTGATCGAAGCCTATGGGAAGGTGCGGTCCAATCTTCTGCTGCACGCCAAGGGGTGGCCGACCGCAGAGGAGCTTGACGGCCGGGTTTTCAACGGGCAGCCGGGGTACGGTCTAGCCGCCATCGGCGCCGACAAAATGTCGGCGGGAGCGGAGGCAATCATACGGGCGGTTGACCGCGACGACGCGCGGCCGCTGTGGATTTGCATCTGGGGCGGGGCCAACACCCTGGCGCAGGCGCTCTTACATGTTCGCGCCACCCGACCCACCGGCGAGGCGGACAGATTCGTCGGAAAGATGCGGGTCTATTCCATCACTGATCAGGACGATACCGGCCCATGGATCCGGCGGGAATTTCCCAACCTGTTCTACATCGTTCAGCCTTCAACCCAGAAGGGAGACGACTACTATTACGCGACCTGGACGGGCATCAGCGGCGACGTTTACTACCGCAATGGCGCGGGCGCAGACTCTACCATCGTCACCAACGAGTGGCTGGACGCGAACATCCGCAGCAAGGGGCCGATGGGAAAACTGTACCCCAGGTTTGCTTTCATCATGGAAGGGGACACGCCTTCCTTTCTGGGCCTCATCGACAACGGGTTGAACGCCTATCGCCGGCCTGACTGGGGCGGGTGGGGAGGCCGCTACATTTACCGGCAACCATACGGCGAGACGCATGCCATCTGGACGCAGGGCGGCAACACGTTTTCGCGGGTCACGTCGCAGGACACGGTGGCGGGCGTGGATGGCAGGGAGTACACGTCCGACCAGGCAACGATCTGGCGTTGGCGCGAAGCTTATCAAAACGACTTCGCAGCGCGAATGGACTGGACCGTTAAGGATTACAGTCATGCCAATCATAATCCGCTGGTGGAGGTGAATGGCCAGGCCGGAACGGCTCCCCTTCTGATCGATGCTGAAGTCGGCAAGCCGGTTCTGCTGGATGCAGGCCAGAGCCGAGATCCGGACGGCCAGGGCCTGCATTACCACTGGTTTCATTACGGCGAAGCAGGAAGTACAGATGCAAACCTGGCCTCCGTCACCATCAGCGGCGCCGACACGGCAAAAGCCACGGTGACGGCGACCGGGGTTTGCCGTCCGCAATGGCTGCCTCGGGGGCAATGCCTGGGGAATGGGACAGCGCACATCATCCTGGCGGTCACAGACGATGGATCACCGCGGCTGACTTCTTACCGGCGCGTGATTCTGACGGTCCGTGCGGGCAGGGCGCAATAGACTGTCGATGGTCCCAATCACCCACCCTGTCGCAAAGTACGCGACGAGGGTGGGGCACCCCGGCGCTCCAGACGCCCCCACACTCCATGGCGAACTTTCACGCTGAGCGGAGCCGAAGCACCTCTTCCTCTTCGTGCTGCGATGGAGAAACCCCGGGGCTCAGTGGTTCAGATACGTAATAGGGGTCCTTCGACTTCGCACAGGATTACAGTGTTTCAGAATCAGAAGAGATTTTTCCCAGACAGCGGCTTGTGCGGCTCACACTCCTCTTTACCCACCCTGTCGCGAAGTACGCGACGAGGGTGGGACCCCGGTGCTCCAGACGCCCCAACACTCCATGGCGAACTGTCATGCTGAGCGGAGCCGAAGCACCTCTTCCTCTTCGTGCTGCGATGGAGAAACCCCGGAGCTCAGTGGTTCAGATACGTAATAGGGGTCCTTCGACTTCCGCAGGAAGCCCGCAGGCGGGCTTGCTGCTGCGCTCAGGATTACAGTGTTTCAGAATTAGAAGAGATTTTTCCCAGACAGCGGCTTGTGCGGCTCACACTCCTCTTTACCCACCCTGTCGCGAAGTACGCGACGAGGGTGGG
>DATGYF010000126.1:0-2650 GCA_035298145.1 Terriglobales bacterium
GCTGGTTGGCTATTGCATCAAAGCCCGGAAAGAAGAGGACATGCTGACGCAGCAATTCGGCGACGCCTTCCGCGAGCACCAGAAGCACGCCGGCTTCCTGCTGCCGCGCTTTCGGTAAAATCCCGTGATTGCGTCATCCACGATTTCTGATTATCTGCAGCGCATCGGATACACCGGCGGGCGTGAGCCGGAAACCTTGCGCCATCTGCATCACGCCCACATGCTCTCGGTCCCCTTCGAGAACCTGGATATTTCGCTGGGCCGGAAGATTATCTGCCAGGAAGAAGGTTTTCTGCGCAAGATCATAGAGCGGCGCCGTGGCGGGTTTTGTTACGAACTGAATGGCGCATTCGCGGCCTTGCTGCGCGAGTTGGGATTCAGAGTCACGCTGCTTTCGGCTCGCGTGCCTCGCGAGGACGGAAGTTCCTCGCCGGAGTTCGATCATCTGGCGCTGCGAATCGATCTGGAAGAGCCATGGCTGGCAGACGTAGGTTTTGGCGACCTGTTTAACGAGCCCTTACAACTTCGCATCGGAGGGGAGCAGGAACAGGACGGGCGCAGGTTCCGCATCCTAGAGCAGCATGGGCGATTGCAACTGGACCGCACCGAGCCCGGCGGCGGCTGGAAGCCGCAATATTCCTTTACGCTCGTTCCCCGGCATCTGGAGGAGTTTGCACCCATGTGTCATTACCATCAGACCTCGCCGGAATCGCCGTTCACCCGCAAGAAGGTTTGCAGCATGGCGACAACGGATGGCCGAATCACAGTCTCTGATCGAAGGCTGATCATCACCCGCAACGGTGAAAAGCAGGAACGCCTGCTTAACTCAGAGGATGAGTGGAAGACCACCCTGCAGAAGCACTTCGGAGTAATTCTCTAGTAGAAAAAAGTCACGCCCAACCAGGTCCAGTAGAAGCCAGAAGCCAGAAGCGCCTTCTACTTCAGCGCATTCACCCGCGCGTTCAGGCGGGACTTGTAGCGCGAGGCGGTGTTCTCGTGGATCACGCCCTTCTGGACGGCCTTGTCGAGGGCGGAAACGGTCTGTCTGAAAACGGTTTCGGCGCCGGCCTTGTCGCCTTTGGCCAGGGCTTCACGCAGGTCCCGCAACGCACCACGCAGGCGGGAACTATTGGCGCGGTTGCGCACGGTTCGAGTCTCGGTTTGGCGGGCGCGTTTGAGCGCCGAAAAATGATTTGCCATTTCTGCTTGTTACCTTCGTTTCTCTGGACAGGTATTCCGATTGCTCGGGAATAGGCTATTTTACGGGAGTAAGTCATTGCCGGTCAAACCTTATGGCAGATACCCTCGAACGCCTGAAGATCCTGCTGAGCTCCTCCACTCCCATCGTCGTAATGGAAACAGTGGAAGAGATGCGCGCGGTGCGGCTGGTGCGGACGGCTTGCTCGTCGCTGAGCCTGGCCACTTTCGAGTGGAGCATTGCCAGCGGGCTGGTTCGTTGCGGCAGCGAGGTCGGAGAGTTGGTCCCGGAAACCGGTTTTTCCGCCGGCGGCCCGGGTCACGATCTGTCAGGGGCCCAGGCGCTCTACAACAGCAAGGAGCCCGCCCAGGCGCTCAGCAACCTGGAGGCAATGTCTCTGGAAGCGGCATTCGTGCTCAAGGATTTTCATCGCCACATGGATGACCCGGTTGTGGTGCGCCGCCTGCGGGATGTAGGGCAGAAGTTTTCCACCAATCGCCGCACCGTCATCATCACCGCGCCTTCAATCACGATCCCGGCGGAGCTCGGCAGCCTGGTTGAATTCCTCGAACTCCCTCTGCCGGACAAGCAGCGCCTGCGCCAGATTATCGACGAGATGACAATCAGGGTAGGGAAGACGCGTACCCTGAAACGTACCCTCGATTCTGCCGGGCTCGACGCCATGGCGAACAATCTACGCGGCCTGACTGAGGAAGAGGCTGAGCGCGCAGCCTCACAGGCGATCGTGACCCGATACGGAATCACTGCAGAAACCGTTACTGATGTGCTCCTGGCGAAAAAGGAACAGCTGCGCCATTCCGGAATGCTGGAGTTCATTGACGCGTCGGAAAATCTGAGCAGTGTAGGCGGACTGGACAATCTCAAACGCTGGCTGGCCCGGCGGCGCGGCACCTGGGAAGATGCCGCCCGCGAATTTGGCCTGGAGCCGCCGCGCGGCGCCATCATTCTGGGAGTGCAGGGTTGCGGCAAGAGCATGTGCGCCCGCGCCATCGCGGGAGAATGGAAACTTCCGCTGGTGAAGTTCGATACCGCCGCCATCTTCGACAAGTACATCGGCGAAACTGAAAAAAGGATCCAGAAAGTGTTTCGCGTGGGCGAGGGGCTGGCGCCATGCGTTTTCTGGATTGACGAACTGGAGAAAATATTCGCCGGAAGCGGACCGGATTCGGCGTCGGTCGATGCCGGAGTCTCGTCGCGCATCCTGGCCGCCTTCCTGTCCTGGATGCAGGACCGCAAGGCTCCCGTATTCGTGGCGGCCACCTGCAACAACGTCAGCGCGCTGCCTCCGGAGCTGATTCGCAAGGGCCGCTTCGACGAACTGTTCTTTGTCGATCTGCCCAATCAGGCCGAGCGCAAGCAGATATTCGCCATTCACCTGAAACGGCGAAAGCGAAATCCAACAGAGTTTGATCTGGACCAGGCAGCCGCTGC
>DATGYF010000127.1:0-1621 GCA_035298145.1 Terriglobales bacterium
GACGAGCGCGTCCGTGCAAACCGTCTGGCGCTGCTGCAAACGCTTTTGAAAGAATTTTCCACCCTTGCCGATTTCTCGGAAATCGTCACTGAAGGCAGGGAATCCAGAGTATCTTTGAAACAATAAAGGATGAACACCTAAATATGGCGACGCAAATTCTCCCCGAAACCAGCGTTGAGACCACGAACAAGAATCTCGGCACCAAGTACGTTTACTCTTTTGGCGGCGGCAAGGCCGACGGCAACGGCAAGATGAAGGATGATCTCGGCGGCAAGGGCGCAGGTCTTGCCGAGATGACCAACGCCGGGCTGCCCGTGCCCCCCGGCTTCACCATTCAGACCGAAGCTTGCCGGGAATACATGCGCACTAACGGTGTTTCCGCCGAAGTCGAACGCCAGATGGATGCCGCGCTCAAGAAGCTGGAGGAACTGCAGGGCCAGAAACTGGGCAAGGGTGAGAACCCGCTGCTGGTGAGCGTGCGCTCGGGCGCGAAGTTTTCCATGCCCGGCATGATGGATACCATTCTCAACCTCGGCCTTAACGATCAGAGCGTCGAGGCCCTGGCGAAACGCAGCAGCAATCCACGCTTCGCCGCCGATTCCTACCGCCGTCTGATCCAGATGTTCGGCAGCGTCGTGCTCGAAATCCCGAAGCACGCTTTCGACGAAGTGTTCGATGCCAAGAAAAAGCAGAAAAAGGCCAGGCTCGACACTGACCTCGATGCCAAAGCGCTGAAGGAAGTGATCGAGGACTATAAAAAGGTCGTCAAGAAACACACCAAGCAGGATTTCCCCCAGGACCCGCATCAGCAACTCACCATGGCGCGCGATGCCGTATTCCGCTCCTGGCAGAACGACCGTGCGAAGCATTACCGCCGCATCAACAACATCGACGACATGTTGGGCACCGCAGTCAACGTGCAGGCCATGGTATTCGGCAATCTGGGCGACACCAGCGGCACGGGCGTGGGTTTCACGCGCAATCCTGCTACCGGCGCGAAGGAATTCTACGGCGAGTTCCTGATGAACGCACAGGGCGAAGACGTTGTGGCCGGAATCCGCACTCCGGTCCCGATCCTCGAATTGCAAAAGGTAATGCCCAGCGTGTACGACCAGCTCCGCGAAATCACAACTCGCCTGGAGAAGCATTACAAAGACATGCAGGACTTCGAATTCACCATTCAGGAAGGCAAGCTCTACATGCTGCAGACCCGCAACGGTAAGCGCACCGGGCCGGCGGCCGTGCGCGTCGCCATTCAGATGGTGGATGAAGGACTGATCACCAAAGAGGACGCGATTTTCCGGGTGGACCCGAATCAGCTATATGAATTCCTGTTGCCGCGTCTGGATGAGAAGAGCGCCAAGATCGAGGTGTTGGCCACCGGGCTTCCAGCATCACCGGGAGCGGCCGTCGGACAGATTGTCTTTACCGCCGATGAAGCGGTAGAAAAGGCAGGACACGGCCCCAGCAAGCACCCCGTCATTCTGGTGCGCGCGGAAACCACTCCGGAAGATATTCACGGCATGGAAGTCGCGGTTGGAATTCTGACTTCGCGCGGCGGCATGACCAGCCACGCCGCCGTGGTCACACGCGGTATGGGTAAGTGCTGCGTGGCCGGCGC
>DATGYF010000128.1:0-2291 GCA_035298145.1 Terriglobales bacterium
GTGGTCTTGATGGGATTTCTGGCTCCGCTGCAGGCGGACAATTCCGATGTCCCCTTGTTGCTGCACACCGCGCCGCAGCTGCAACAGTCGGCTTTCGGCTCCACGCTTGATTCCATCAACGACGATTCGCTGGTGATTGAAGCCTATGTGGACCCGCAGGGACGGGTCCAGGATTACCGCATTCTTTCCGATTCCAAGGAAGACAGCTCATTGTTGCCTCGGGTGAAGAAGGACATGCTCATCTTCACCACCTTCACCACATTTCGTCCCGCGCTTTCGATGGGCCGGCCGACGACCGGGAGGGCGATACTGTCGTTCTCTAAAGTCAGCGTGAAGGGGTAGCTGTTGCCGCGCCGGCGGGGCCGGAGGGCAAAAACCTTCTGAATAAAAAGCTGCAACAACGTCCATTGATTCTGCGGCGCACACCCCTTACACTTGGTTAGATCGTAATCCGCATACCGGCCAGCCTGCAGGAGGTTTCCCTGAGTTCCAGGTTTAGACGCTCGCTTTACGCGGCCATGTTTGCCCTGCTGGCAGAGTTGTCTCCGGCGCAGAACCAGAGCCCGGTGGCGCTGGACACCAGTGAGACCCTGTTCACCGTGCTTACGGCCATCAACACCTGTGGATACGACCAGGAATTGGGCGTCTCCGACCCGCTGCGTTCGCGGGTGCGGTCCGAGGTCGCTCGCGCCCGCCAGAGTTCGCAGGAGGCTGCCGACGCCATCCAGGCCATGTGCAAGTACTATCAGGAGCATCAGCAGCCGGATGCCTCCAAAACCCTGGCCCAGTATGTATCGCTCGCGCTCTACCTGAACCCGCCGCCCGCTCTCACCGCCAAGGTGAAGGACGCGGATTTGCCTCCCGATGCCACGGCGGTTGTGGGCATCCTGCCCCTGCTGCAGAATTTCGCCGCCAAGGCGGGCTTACACGACATCTGGGAAGCAGATCGCCAGCCTTACGCTGCATTGACCGGGCGCTATCACGAGGCGCTGGCCAAGATGATGTTCGATACGGAGATTTATCTGAAGCTTCCGTCGTCCACCCGCCTGGGACGAAATTTCACGGTTTACCTTGATCCCATGGGCGCGCCGGGGCAAACCAACGCCCGCAATTATGGATCTGACTATTATGTGGTGATTTCTCCCGGCCCCGATTCCGGCCTCAAGATGGAACAGATCCGCCACACCTATCTGCACTACCTGCTGGACCCACTGGCCATGAAGTACCCCCTGACCATGAAGCGTCTGGAACCCCTGCTGGAATCGGTCAAGACCGCGCCCATGGACAACAGCTTCAAGAGCGACACCTCCCTGCTGGTAACCGAGTGTTTTATCCGGGCCATCGAAGCGCGTACGGCGGGATCAAGCAAGGCCCCCGAAGCGGAGCGCCAGCAGGCGGTTGAGGCATCAGCTCAGCAGGGCTTCATCCTGACCAATTATTTTTATGAAGCGCTGATCAAGTTTGAAAAAGACCCCGCTGGACTCAGCCATGCCTACGGCGATCTGGTCAGCGGCATCGAAGTAGGAAAGGAACGGAAGCGGGCGGCGCAGGTGACGTTTGCCTCCACTTCCGATACTGAACTGTTGCATCTGTCGCGTCCCAATGAAGGCAAGTTGCTGATCGCAGCCGAGCAGCGGCTCTCGGCGGGCGACGCCGCAAGCGCTCAAAAACTGGCCCAGGAGGCGCTGGACGAAAAGAACGAAGATCCGGGACGCGCTCTTTTTATTCTGGCGGAAGTGGCCACTCATAACTCCGACATGCAGGGCGCGAGGAATTATTTCGAGAAGGCGCTGGAAGTGGCCCATGAACCGAAGGTGGTAGCCTGGTCTCATATCTACCTGGGAAGAATTTTTGATCTGCAGGAAGATCGGGAGGCGGCCATGGACCATTACCGGGCGGCGGCCACCGCGGGCTCGTCACTGCCCGAAGCCAAGGCGGCGGCCGAGCGGGGACTGCAGAAGCCGTATGAACCCACCCGGCGCTCGCAATAAAGCACGGCCGAAATCAAGAAGGACGAATCAGATCTTGCCCAAGGAGAAAGCATGAAGCATGCAGCGATGCTAGTCGTGATCCTGGCGCTGGCTACATTGGTATCGGCGCAAACCCAGACGCCTCCCGCGCCGGCAGGTACCGCGGCCACCGCAGCCCCACAACAGGGAAAGCGGCCACCCCAAGCCAAGACTCAGCCCGAGTTCGATGCCTACAAGGTTGTGGCCGCCAACGCCAACGACCCCGCGGCGTTGGAAAAAGGGGCGGACGATTTTGCCGCCAAGTTCCCCGACAGCGAACTG
>DATGYF010000129.1:0-7162 GCA_035298145.1 Terriglobales bacterium
GGGTCGGCCATGGATGCAATCATCACGGTTGACCGTGACCAGCGCATCCTTCTATTCAACTCTGCCGCCGAGCAAATGTTCGGCTGCCCGGCCGCCGAGGCGGTCGGACAGCTCGTTGTGCGCTTTATTCCGCAGCGGTTCCAAGGTGCCCACGGCAGACACATGCGCAACTTCGGTGAAACCGGCGTCACCAAGCGGACCATGGGCGCGATGGACACGCTATCGGCGATGCGGGCAGATGGCACGGAATTTCCGATCGAGGCCTCCATCTCGCAGATCGTCGCTGGTGGGAAAGAACTGTTCACCGTCATCCTGCGAGACATAACACAGCGCGTGGTAGCTCAGGCGGCGCTGCGGGCCAACGAAGAGATGCAGCGCCTGCTGCTCGATGGCGTCACCGACTACGCGGTTTACATGCTTGACCCCGAGGGCAAGGTCGCCAGCTGGAACGCCGGAGCAGCTCGCATCAAGGGCTACACTGCGGAAGAAATTCTGGGTCAGCCCATCTCCGTCTTTTATCCTCCGGAGCAGCAAGCCAGCGGAGTCCCCGGCATGACGTTGCAGGAAGCCCTTGTCAAGGGCCGCTTCGAGGGCCAGGGACAACTCATGCGAAAGGACGGGTCCATCTTCTGGGCCCGAGTGGTCATTCTTCCCATCTATGACCAAACCGGAAAACTGCGGGGCTTTTCCAAGGTCTTGCATGACATCACCAAGCAAAAGCAGGCGGACGAGAAGCTGGTGGCACAAGCCGAGGACCTGGCCCGGCAGGCCGTCGAACTGGTGCGCTCGCAGCAGGCGCTTGAAAGACAAAGCCGGATGCTGCAGTCCGTGCTCGACAGTATCGCCGAGGGCCTGGTCGCTGCCGACGAGCAAGGACGGTTCATCATCTGGAACCCGGCTGCGCAGAAAATTCTTGGCCTGGGCGCGGCCAACCTGGGCAGCCAGGGGTGGTCAGAGCATTACGGACTCTTCCTGGATGACACGGTAACTCCCTTTCCCGCTGAGCAACTCCCCCTGGCACGCGCCATTCGTGGGGAGACCAGCACCGCGCAGATGTTTGTGCGCAATCCAGAGCTCGAGGAGGGGGCATGGATCGAGGTCAATGGCGGCCCGTTGAAAGACAAGGACGGCGGAGTTCGGGGCGGGGTTGTGGCATTCCGCGACATTACCCATAAGCGAAATTCCGAGCGTGAAATCCATCAGTTGAATTCCGAGCTGGAGCACCGGGTAGCAGAGCGTACTGCCCAGCTGGAAGAAGCCAACCAGGAACTGGAGTCTTTCACCTACAGCGTGGCCCATGACTTGCGCGCCCCGCTGCGTCACATCGCGGGCTTCTCGGGAATTCTGCTGGAAGAGTTTGGTCCTGCTCTCAACGCCGAAGGGGGACGTTATGTGCAGCGTATTCACGAAGGGACCCAGAAGATGGGCCAGTTACTGGATGAATTGTTGGCCCTGGCTCGCGTGGGACGCCGAGCGCTCAATCTCCAGGTAACCGCCCTGACCTCCATGGTTAAGGAAGTGATCAGCATGCTGCAGCCTGAGATCGAGGGGCGGCACGTGGAATGGAAAATTGCCGACCTGCCATCAGTCGAGTGTGACCCGACATTGACCAAGCAGGTATTCCAGAACCTGATTTCCAACGCCCTCAAATACTCACGACCCCGTTCGCCCGCCGTCATCGAGATTGGGCAAATGAACGTCAATGGAGACTCTGTGATCTTCGTGCGCGACAACGGCGTCGGCTTCAGCATGAAGTATGCCGACAAACTGTTCGGAGTATTTCAACGCCTGCACAGCTCCGAAGAATTTGAGGGCACCGGGGTGGGGCTGGCCACCGTGCACCGAATTATCAAGAAGCACAAAGGCAGACTGTGGGCCGAAGCGGAACTGGACAGCGGCGCGACGTTTTACTTCACCCTCGGCGGCCCGCAACCCGCAGCGGCGCATAAAGAAACTATGAAAGTGGGCGTGTAATCATGAATTTCGATGAGACCGACATCCTGCTGGTGGAAGACAGCGGGGACGACGCCGAGCTGGCCATCCATGCTCTGCGCCGCGAACACCTGGCAAACAATATCTTCATCGCCAGAGATGGAGAGGAAGCTCTGGACTTTCTATTTTGCCGCGGCCCCTATTCTGCACGTTCCTTCGAACGCCCACCCAGGCTGGTCCTGCTCGATTTGAAATTGCGTAAAGTGGATGGCATCGAGGTCCTCAAACAACTCAAGCAAGACCAGCGTACCAAGGCCGTTCCCGTTGTTGTCTTAACTTCTTCGCGCGAAGAACAAGATCTGGTTCGCAGTTACGAGCTGGGGGCCAACAGCTATATTCAGAAGCCGGTGGACTTCGAAAAATTCCGGGAGACAGTGAAAACGGTGGGTCTGTACTGGATGGTGATCAACCGGCTTCCCGTGTTCCGTGAAGCCAAACAGGCAGCTGGGGAGGGATCGTGATGAACACCACCGCTACCAGAACGGCCCGCAAAACCGAACCCTCGCATGCCCTCAAGCCCCGGCTCCGGGTCTTGCTGGTGGAAGACGATCCTGCAGACTGCGACCTGATTCTGAGCGAGCTGAACAAGGGTGAATTCGAGATTCACAGTGACGCGGCTGTAACGGCCGACGAGTTCCGCCAAAGGATAAGAGCGAACTGCCCCGACGTGGTTCTGGCCGACTACAACCTGGGGCAATGGCGGGGCACGGATGCGCTGGAGATCATGCGTGAAGAAGGTCTCGACATCCCCTTGATTCTGGTCTCGGGTGCTCTGGGAGATGTCACCGCGGTTGAGTGCATCAAGCAAGGCGTGACCGACTACGTTCTGAAAGATTCCCTGGGCCGTTTGCCGATGGCACTGCGGGGCGCGCTGAAGGATAAGAGTGCGCGCGAAGAACGCAAACGGGCCGAGGAATCCCTGGCCCAGAAAGTGGAGGAGTTGGCCCGCTCCAATGCCGACCTGGAACAGTTTGCTTACGTCGCCTCCCATGACTTGCAGGAGCCTTTACGAATGGTAGCGGCCTACACCCAGCTTTTGGCGGAGCGCTACCGCGGCAAACTCGATGAACAAGCCGACAAGTACATCAACTATGCCGTAGAAGGCGCTGTCCGCATGCAAAGCCTGATCCAGGATTTGCTGGCGTTTTCCCGGGTGGGACGGCAGGAGATCGGGGTCAAGAGCACGGACTGTAACGAAATCGTGGAGCGGACCATCGAGAACCTGCAAGGCACGATCCTGGAGAGCGGGGCGGTGGTCACCCATGGGCCTTTGCCCAGGCTGATGGTCAGGGGTTTGCAATTGCAACAGGTGTTTCAGCACCTCATCGGAAATGCGCTGAAATTCAGGGGCCCCCAGACCCCCGCCATTCAGATCGCAGCGACGAAAGAGGGAGCCGAATGGACCTTCACTGTGGCTGACAACGGTATCGGCATTTCCCCCGAGTACGCCGAGAGCGTGTTCATCATTTTCAACCGCTTGCACACGCGTACCGAATATCCCGGCAACGGCGTTGGCCTGGCCATCTGCAAGAAAATCGTCCAACAGCACGGCGGAAGGATCCGGGCCCTGCCCCGGGACGGCGGCGGCACCATATTCAATTTCACCTGGCCGGCGGAAGAACTTGCAGAAGGCCGGGGCCCGGCATGATGACGACGATGGCGGAAATTCTGTTGGTGGACGACAATCCCGCCGATCTGGATTTGACCATTGACGCGCTGGCGCAAAGCCCGTGGCGGACCCACGTCAGTACGGTCTCCGACGGGGCCGAGGCCATGGCCTATCTCTACCGGGAGGGAAAATACTCCGAGGCCATTCGCCCCCACCTGGTCCTGCTGGACCTGAATTTGCCCCGCAAGGACGGACGTGCCGTCCTGGCAGACATGAAGTCGAAACCCGCCCTGCGCCGGATACCGGTCGTAATTTTCAGCACGTCGCAGGCCCGAAAGGACATCGAGAGCAGTTATGAATTGGGGGCCAACAGCTATGTCAGCAAACCGCCCACCTTGAGCGAGTGGGTTTCCGCCGTGAAGGTACTCAACGAATTCTGGATCGGGTGCGCTTGCCTGCCACGCGAGGTGGAATCATGAACAACGGACATGCCCATATCCTGCTGATTGAAGACAACCCTGGCGATGCGGACCTGGTACGCCTCCGCCTGGTAGAGGCCGATTCTAATATCGCAGTCTCCTGCGCCACGCGGCTCTCCGCCGGACTGGCTTCGCTGGTTGCGGAAACACCTACCATGGTGCTGCTCGACCTGAACCTGCCCGACAGTCATGGCGCGGAAACTTACCGCCGGGTGCTCGAGGCAGCGGCTGGCGTCCCTATCGTCGTACTGTCCGGGATGGACGACGAAGAAATAGCGGTCAACGCCGTCCACGAGGGGGTCCAGGACTATCTGGTCAAAGGCAGCTTCGACAGCAGGCAACTGGCCCGCGCTATGCGCTACGCCATTGAACGCCAGGCCTTGCTGACTTCTCTCGACATGAGCCGGCGTCAGCAACTCCAGTTCAAGAATGAATTCCTTTCCCACGTATCGCACGAGCTGCGGACTCCCCTCACCTGTATTCATCAATTCGTCTCGCTTATTCTCGATGGTCTGGCGGGCAAGGTGGTTCCCGAGCAGCGCGAGCACCTGGAAACCGTGTTCCGCAGCGTCATCCAGCTGCGGGCCATGATCACCGACTTGCTGGAAGCCACCCGGGCAGAGTCCGGAAAGATCTCGATCCAGCCCCACTGCGTGCTCATCGGCGAGGTCATCCGGCAAGCGGTAGCGATGCTGCAAAGCACGGCCCGAGCCAAGGCAGTCGGCCTGGAGGCTGCGGTTGATATCAGGATTCCATTCGTTTACGCCGACTCCAACCGCATCCTCCAGGTGCTGGCCAATCTGCTGGAAAATGCCATCAAATTTACCCGGACCGACGGATCGGTCATGATTAAGGCCTACCTTACCGAAAGTGATCCCGACTTCGTCCACATATCCGTCGCTGATACCGGCCGCGGCATCAGCCCGGAAGCGAAAGCCCTGATCTTCGAGCGGCTGTACCAGGACCCCAATTCGGTCGATGATAGCCGCAAGGGGCTGGGGTTGGGGCTCTACATCGCGAAAGAACTGGTCCGGCTTCACGGCGGGAGGATCTGGGTCGAGAGCCAGCTGTCGCACGGCAGTACTTTTACTTTTGCGCTGCCATTATTTTCGCTGGCAAAATTTATCGCCCCCGTCATCACCCAAAAGGGCCGCTTACGAGAGCATCTTTCACTGATCACTCTGGAGCTCACGCCCTTGCCCAGCTTCGCCGCCACCCTGAAGGAGGTCCGCCAGCATTGCCTGCAACTCCTGGAACCTTGCATCCTCGGCGACAAGGACGCAATCCTGCCCGCCCTGGACCACCTCGGCCCAGTGGAGACCGTGATGATTGTGATTTCTGCCGACGCACATGGCGCCACGATCGTCGAGAGGCGTATCCGTGAACAATTGGAGCGCTCTGACCGTCTGCGGGCCAATTGCACCTTCAAACTTTCTTCGGTCGGCCTGAAGCTGCCGGCGGCGGATCGCCCGGAGCCTGTGGATAAGCTGATTCAGGAAGTTGCCGATGGTATTACAGCGATGACCGTGGCGGCGTTGCAGCGCACCCAGCCGCCCTCGAACTGAGGAGGAAAACCTTGTCGTTTGCGAAAGCCAAACCAGAATCTAGCAGCTAACCAACAAAGGAGAAACACTATGGACAAACCGAAGATCCTGATCGTTGACGATGATCCCGACCTGAGACGAGGTCTAAACCTGCGTTTGCGCGCCAGCCACTTCGAGACCGCCTATGCAGCCGATGGCTTCTCCGCGATTGCCATGGCCCAGAAGGAGCGGCCGGACCTGATCATTCTCGATATCGGCCTGCCCGCGGGGGACGGCTTTGTGGTGCTGGACCGCTTGCAGCAGAGCGCCACGCTGGCTTCTATTCCAGTCATCGTCCTCACCGCGCGCGACCCCCAGTACAACCGGGAACGCACTTTGAAGGCGGGGGCATGCACTTTTCTGCAAAAACCCGCCGACAACAACGAATTGATGGACGTGATTCGCACCACCCTCAATCCGGTATGGCCAGGCACGGCAGCCGCAGCTCTGCCCGGTCACTAGACAGGAAATTCTCGCTGCAGCGCAAAAATACCCGCCAGATTCCTGCCTGGCGGGTACAGTCTGCAGACGAGCTGTTTCTACGCTGCTTTCTTCATCTGCCTTACCTTGGCCCAACGTGCCCTCTGGGCGGCCGCAATCTTCCGGCGCGCCGCCACCGAGAGTCGCCTTCGCCTCGGCTTGGTATAAGAACGTCCGTTATTCAGCTTACCCAGGACCGAAAGAGCGGCATCAACGTGTCTTAGTTGATCGAGCAGACTCGTTCGTTCCACTCTCAGTTGCGAGACTACAGACTCCAACCCCCTCAGATTTGCCATGAATCCCCCCTCGGCCACCGATCTTAGCAAAACCTCCTCAATCGCGCCGCCGATCGGACCGATTTAACGGGACTTCCTGACGTGGCGCACACTATGACCCTCGACCAGATGGAAGAGTTCTTCCGCCAGATTCTTGGTGTGATCGCCAGCGCGTTCAAATGCCTGCGCCATGAAGAGCAGGTTGGTCACCTCGTAGCTCCTGCGTCCCGCCCCCTTTTCCAGGTACTGACGGAACACGGAATGACACACTTGATCCATGTCGTAGTCCATCTTAATCACCGATTCAGCCAGTCCCAGATCGCGCGCCACAAATCCCTGATAGACCCTCGCCAGCATTTCCTGCAAAACCTGGGCCATCTCGATCAGAGACGCGGACTCTTTGGAGTTTAGCGGTGCCGGCAGGCCGTGAATTCGCTGTACCACAGACCAGATCAGGTCGCCAACGCGCTCGAGATCGATTGTGAATTTCAGACAGGCGAGCAGTTCACGCGCCTCCGCCTCGGGTACCTGGGTGACGGCCGCGGGCGTGGCATCATCCACCTGCCGTTCGATCTGGTCCAGTTCCTTTTCGCACTGTCGCACCGCCAGAAAAGCGATTCGCGAGCCGGTCACAATGTAATCGCGGGCATTGAACGCAGCATCCTTGGCAATCAGGCAGGCTCGCAGCGTGGTGTCGATCGCCTGCTTGCTCGCTTCTGACTTCTCTTTGCGTGATCTTTTCAT
>DATGYF010000130.1:0-7703 GCA_035298145.1 Terriglobales bacterium
TTGGGAATATCCGGAGGGAGCGCGGGTGTTGAAAGTGGATTCACAAGGCAAACTTACGCTGGCGGGAAAGAACTGGAAAATCAGCAATGCCTTGGCCGGAGAATGGGTGCAGGTGATGCAGCTAAAACAACGCTTGCAAGTCTATTACTGCACCACCCTGATCCGCGAGAAGGTGTGTCCAGAGTTTTGTGTAAACGACCGAGTTTTGTTTTTGGGGATGGGGTGCCGGGGAAGGGGGCGGTTCCCCTGCCCCGGCCCATCTCTGTAGAAGTGCGATGCTCGTTCATTGCGTAATTCTCTCCAAGGCCGGCATCCGTTCCGGCCACAGGATCGTGAAGTGGTTCAGGGCTTCCCGCCAATGATGGATCGGCATGGTCCACTTCTTCGCGGCTTGCCGAAGCGCAAGAAACAGCAACTTCAGCGCCGCCTCTTGGTTGGGGAATCCGCCGCGGGTTTTGATGATCTTGCGCAGCGACCGGTTCAGCGATTCCACGCTGTTGGTGGTGTAGATCGCTTTGCGGATGTCCGGCGGATAGTTGAAAAACGGCGTGATGCGCGCCCAGTTCCGCCGCCACACCTGGCTCACACTGGGATAGGCTTTCCACTTGCCCTCCAACTGCGCCAGATGTTGCTCGGCCTCGGCCACCGTGCCCGCGCGGTAGATCAACTGCAGGTCCGCCGCCACCGGCTTGCGTGCTTTCCAGGGCACATAGTTGAGCGAGGCTCGCACCAGATGCACGATGCAGAGCTGCACTTCGGCGCGCGGATACACCGCTTCGATCGCTTCCGGAAATCCTTTTAGCCCATCCACGCAGGCGATGAAGATGTCCTTCACACCACGGTTCTGCAACTCCGTCAGCACCTGCAGCCAGAACTTCGCCCCTTCCGTCTGTGCCACCCACAGCCCCAGCACTTCCTTCTGGCCCTCCAGGTTGACACCCAGCACCACGTAGATCGCCTTGTTCTGGATGTGGCCCTCGTCGCGCACCTTCACCATCAGCGCGTCCAGGTACACGATCGGATACAGTTCTTCCAGCGGCCGGTTCTGCCAGAGCTTCACTTCCTCGATCACCGCATCGGTCACGTTGGATATCAGGGTCGGAGAGACCTCGATGCCATACATCTCCTCCAGGTGGCCCTGGATCTCCCGCGTCGTCATTCCGCGGGCGTACATCGAGATGATCTTGTCGTCGAAGCCGGTCCAGCGGGTCTGCCCCTTGGCCACGATCTTGGGCTCGAACGTGGCCTTGCGGTCGCGCGGGGTTTCCAACTCCAACTCGCCGAAGTCGCCCTTCAGAGTCTTTTGGCTTTTCCCGTTGCGCGAGTTGCCTCGGTGGTGGCCCACCGGGTCGTGCTTCTCGTAGCCCAGATGATCGGTCATCTCGGCTTGCAGGGCCCGTTCCAGGATGGCTTTGGTCAGCTCCTTGAGCAGACCGTTCTCCCCGATGATATCTTCGGGTTTCTTGTAGTCGGTGAGCAGTTGATCGATCAGCTTCTTGTCGATGGCCATGGAATTTTCCATTTTCTTCCTCCCATGGTCGTTTACACAGTTCTCTCCAGAAACTCCGGCCTTTAAGCTGCAGGAGCTTCGATGATCTGGAACCCCAGGCTGCCGGCTTTCCATTTGAGATAGTTGATCTGCAGCTTGCGATGTTGGGCCTCGTAGAACTCCGCTCCTTGGTCCACGAATTGCATCCCGTAGCGGAGCATGCGGTAGACCAATCGGGCCAGCTTGGCGGCCATAGCCTTGATCGCAATCGGGGCGCCAAGTCTGGTTCTCAGTCGGCGAAACTGCGCTCCCAGATACGTATTGCTGAGTCGTAAGGTACTGGCCGCCATTCTCAATGCAGTCGTGACCCGATTGTTGGTCGGCAGCCGCCCTTTACCAATGACCTTATCGCCGCTGATTTTATTGTCCGGACACAGCCGCAGCCAGGAAACAAAATGGTGTTCCGTTTTCCATTTGCTCATATCCCATCCCGCCTCGCTGAGAATCGTCGTCGCGGTCATAACGTCGATCCCGTCAATCTGCGTCAGATCCGTACCGGTCGTGCGAAACAACTCTGTACGCAGGTCGAACTGCGGCGCATTCCCCTTCTTTTTCTTCCTAAGCCGCTCCTTCCGTTTCTCTTCCGGCAAATTCGTCCCTGCGCTCCGGTCTTCCCTTTGCTGGAGGTACTGCTGCAGCCGCTGATCGCACTCCGCCATCTGCTTCTGGCAAAACTCGTAACCATCCTGTTCCTGCTTCAGCACAAACAGCAGATCTTCTTGCCAGTTGCCCTCCAGACTCCGCGCGATCTCCTCCTCACTCGCCTTCACCCGGCAATCCCGAAGCCCAGCCAGCTGATGCGGATCGCGTTCGCCTGTCAGAATGGCCTTAACGATCGCTTGTCCAGTTATTCCGCTCACGTCACTTAACACATTCGCCAACTGGATATTCATCTGCGTCATCACCTTCTGTATCCGCTGGATGTGCCGCCCCGCCGCCCGCACTAGATCAATACGTTGCCTCCAGTATGTCCGCATCGTGCGAATCTCCTGCGAAGGCCGAAACGAATTCCGCAATAGCCCATAGGTGTGCAGCTTCATCAGCCATTGACTCTCTTGCACGTCGCTTTTGCGCCCCGGCAAATTCTTCGTCTCCCGGGCATTGACCAAATACACTTCCAACCCAGCTTCTTCCAGGATGTCGTATACCGCAATCCAGTACACGCCTGTGGATTGCATGGCGACGGTCCGAATCCCGCATTGCTTCAGAAAATCGGCCATTTGCTTCAGTTCGGCTGTGGTGCACCCAAAGCGACGTACCGGTTCGCTCACTCTTGTCGGTGGCACAGCCACATAGTGGGATTCGTTGCCGATATCAATGCCAGCAGCATCCGGATGTATCACCTCCAGATTGAGGTCTTCGCTCTGGATCTTCCGCGTCATCTCTCGCCGCTGCTTGCGGTTCATCCCGTGCCAATGGTTCGGCGTAGGGCGACAGCTTGCTCTCTTGGTTTTCTCCTCTTGTTTGGGTTTCATGCCAACCTACCACGCTGAAATTCAACTTGACTCGGCCCGGTCGGCGAAACTTCCACAGTCTCTCCAGCGGGGTCGGTCTTTATCCTTTTCAGGGCAAACGCCGCCACCATCTACACAATCGCCAATACCGGAGCCATGCTATTTATCGGGCAGGAACGCTCCAGAGAAAATGCGGCCTTAGCTGCCGAGCCATGTTGTGCATCCGATTCTAATTGCGCCCAGCGCTCGATGGCACCGAGTGCTACTGAGACAGTTTCTGACTCGGACAACCACCCCAACGGGGTGGCAGTTGCTATTTACACCCTCCCCCTCTACTGAGATATCAATGTTAAAACTCTCTCCCTTTGGGGCTGACCGGACCGTTGCGTCCGCTGAAAAGCGTCACTCACTCTTACTCTCCGGCCCCGCCTCTTCCGTCTGCTCGTACATCTCATCAATCAGCTGCCGGTAGCGTTCCGCCACCACCTTGCGGCGCAATTTTATGGGGGCTGGCACATATATTCTAATTTCTAACTCCTAGCACCATGACGATCGAGGCTGTCCCACTCGCCGCGCTTTTCGGCGAGTGGGCACCACGAACCCATAGAGCTTGGGGCCAGCCATCTCACACTTGCAATTCCAAGCACCCGCATCTCCGCCTTCTGGGCTTCGTTGACCAGCACCGGCCCCCGCTCTTCCAAAAGGGAACAAGGGCTGGTGGTGTCCCACTCGCCGAAATGCGCGGCGAGTGGGACAGCCCTTTTCGTGGCCCTGCTATGCGGCTGAAACCGACTTCTTCTTCCCATCGAGCGCCGGTAGAAGAAGTTTCAGAAGCGCTTCATCAGAGAACGGATTCTGACCTGAGATCAGCTCGCGATCTTGCAGGACGTAGCTCTTCCAAGGCTCGACCACGCTTACGTCACCGCCTGCCGTGCGCAAGGCGAAGTCCGGGTAAAACAGAACCTTGCCACCAATCTCAAGCGGCTCCCGCTGCTGCTCTTCCGCTGTCGAAAAGATGGTCATCTTGTATCCGGAATAGATCCAACCCTGCGCCTTTGCCCGCGCTCCAGCGGCGTCGCCCGCACTCAGCGCGGCGACCACCTCCTTCGAATTCGGAAGCGCCGAGAGAAGTGAAATCGGGCCATGGCAGAGCACTGCCGTAGGCTTGGAAGTTTCATGAAAATGTCTCATCACGGTGCCGGCGTCGGGATCATCGAGAAGATCCATCATCGGGCCATGGCCGCCGGGGACGAACACAGCGTCATATTGATCCAGGCCCGACGCGATGACATCCGAGATACGAGTCGGATTTTTGAGCCCAGTCAGGCTGTCGCGGAATTTCAGATAGTCCTGAAGCTTAGCCTCGTCCCCACCGAAGAACTGCGCTATAGCTGAATTGACATCCAGCTGCGGCGTGTTCCCTTTGGGGTTGGCGAAAGTGATTTCGTAGCCCTCCTTCATCAGGGCGCGAACCGGAACCGTCAGCTCGTTGAGGTAGTAGCCGGCGCCGGCGTAAACCTTGCCATCTTTCAAGGGCAAGCCGCGACCGCTCGAGACCAGCACCAGGACTCTTCCTTTTGTTGTCATTTTGTTCTCCTCTTTGAAATCGAATCTGGTTCTTGAGATCTTAACCTTAAAACTGAGCTTAAAAAACTGGGGACATGGGAAAACTGGGAGAAGGTCCGTTTGATTGCAGCCCTCTCCAAGCCTATTTGATTTCGCGCAAGCGGCCGCTGCTCACGTCATAGACGAATCCTCGCACCGAAACCTCTTTCGGAATCCAGGGATGGGTACGCAGTTTCTGCAGCTGGTGACGCACGTTCTCCTCGATATTCTGAAAGGCGAAGAAGAATGCCGGAGCGATGGCCGCGGTCCCGGTGCGGTTCTGGATTCTGGTGCGTAACTCCTCCTCGCTGGCATGCATCAGGCCGCAATCGGTGTGGTTAATGACCATGATCTCCTCGGTGTCCAGCAGGTAGTGCGATACCAGCAGCGAGCGCAAGCTGTCGTCGGTCACAATGCCGCCCGCGTTGCGGATGATGTGCGCGTCTCCCGTCGTCAACCCCAAAGTGCGGATGGAAAGCCGCGTGTCCATGCAGGTCAGAATGGCGAGCTTGCGCGCCGGGCGCGGAGTCAGGCGGCGCAACTCGTGGGTGCGCGAGTAGATTTCGTTGGCTTCCAGAACTTCATCGATTACGCTCATGGTCAGCCAAGTCTAGCAAAGCCTGAGAACTCTCGAATTCACCACGATGTTCTTAGCGTCAAATTTTGGAAGAGGTCTGCGATCGATCCCGGGCGCAGAGACTAAGCAATCCCAAAACCACCAGTGGAATGCCGAGGCTCGTATAGAGCGGGACGGTCCAGGCTTTCTGCAGCGAACTCGGGGACACAAAGCGCGAAGCCAGCATCAATCCGCATGATGCCAACCAGGGCCAGCCCACCACCAGCAACCCCAGTCCACATGCCACGCGAGTAAGGCTGCCCCGGCTCCACAACTCTTTCCACGAGATCGTGATCAGAAATACGGCGGGCAGCAAAAGCACCTGATTGTAAGGCGCGAAGCTGGGCACGATCACCAGGGTCACAGCCAGAACCAGGGCCAGTATGCTGCTGAAGGCCGCTGAATCGTGGGAGGCGCGCCGGACCTTCCATCCCATGACTACGACCGCGAGCACCGCCACTGCGGCCAGGATTTTCCCCAGCCACGGCGTGGTCAGCACATCCAGCAGCGAACCCGCGCCCCCGGTGTACTGACGATAGGCGGCAACCGCGTCGCGGAACTCTCTCATCCACCCCGGCAGGATGTACTCCGACGCGGCCAGAAAAATTGCCATGCTTAATGCGAAGCTCCAGATAAAGGACTGACGCCGGCGCCAATCGCTCACCGCCCACAGCGTCAGCCAGCCCGCGAGCGGCAGAGCAAGTTGGGGCTTGATGGTTGCCAGGGCCAGCAAAAAGCCCGCCAGAGAAAAATGCCCAGCCACCAGGGCCGCGGCGCATCCCGCAAGCAGAGCGCTCACCACCAGGGTCAACTGCTGCAGCTTGATTCCCTGCACCACGGCGTAGCTGCCCAAGGTCAGGAGGATGATGATCGCTGTGGTTGCGGCTGAAGGCCGCCAGCGCAAGACCCGCAACCACAGCAGCACACTTGCCAGTGTCAATATGACCAGCAGCCAGCGAAACCCGGCCTGCACCACGGGAAAGGGCAGGCCGATGGTCGGCGCCAGCAGAAAAATCACATGCAGCGGATACGCAAAACCCTGTTGATCTTTGGGCTCGTTGAACCGTGGATCGTCCATGCGCCTGGGATCGAGCGGGCGTCCATAATATCCGCTCTGGATCTCCCGCGTTACTTCGGAGCTGTAGGGGTCGCGATGGTGCAGCAGCAATTCGCGTGTCCCCAGCCAGCGGGGATACAGGTCAGAGAGATTGCCGCGCGGACGTCCGTGGGCCGCTGCGTCCGCCTTCTGGTAGGGCACCAGCACCCATTGCACGTAGAACCACATGCTGGCGGCGGACAGCAACGCCAGCAGCAGTCCGAGTCTGGAGTCTTTGAACAAGCGCGTGACGGAAGCGGGACCGGCTCCATGTTACAACTTATGCGGGCGAACTTCCGTTGCGATTGCGCATCTGCATCTCCGCGATGATGGGCGTGGCGAGTGCGGCGTTCTGCTATTTCCTGATGCTGCATTTCCACCAGGGAGCCGCTGATTTCGGATGGGCCGTGCGCGCCGCTCAGCACGTACTGGCCGGGCAGAATCCTTACGACACTCCGCTCGAACAATATCCCCTGACCGCCGCATTTTTTGGAGTGCCCTTCGTCTGGCTGCGCCCGGAGATGGCGGCTGCTCTCTTCTACGGCATCAGTTCCGCCCTGCTGGCCTTTGGCATCAGCCGTCACGGCTACCATCGCCTGCTGGTATTTCTGGCTTATCCTTACTGGGGAGGCTTGCTGGCGGTCCAGTGGTCAACGATTATTTTCGCCAGCGCATTCTTCCCTCTCTTGTTGCCGGTCACCATGGCCAAGCCTCAGCTCGGCCTGCCGGTGGCGCTGACCAATTTAAGCCGGCGCGGGATCGTGTCCTGCGGGGCGGTCGTGCTGCTCACGCTGATCGCCATGCCGCGCTGGCCGCTCCTTTGGCTGGGACAGCTGCAGCACTATGAACATTTCATTCCGCTGCTGGTTCTGCCCGGACCGCTGCTGTTGCTGGCGCTCTGGCGCTATCGCGACAAGGATGCCTGGTTCCTGCTGTTGACCGCGCTGATGCCGCAACGCTGGTTCTTCGATGCCTTCATCCTGTGGTTCATTCCCAAGTCGCGCCGCGAGATTCTTTTCACTGCCGCCCTCAGCTGGGGCGCCGGCCTCTGGCGCTGGTATCACATCCCGCACAGCTTTTCAGAGGTGGGACGGTACGCCGTGCTGTTCATGTACCTGCCGATGCTGGCGGTGATACTGCTGCGCCAGTTTGCCCGCGCAGAGAGTTGATCAGGCTGGATTGATTGTGTGGGTCGGACACTCCTGTCCGACCCACACCTACTTAAGTGGACCAGCGGCGGGTAACAGCGACCGGGCTTATACTCCCCCTATGTTTTTGCCTTCTGGCATGCCTGATAGATCATCGCTCAGACCCCTCCTTGTCACCTTTCTGGCCGCGATGATTGTCCTGCACGGGTGGATGTTTTTCAGCCTGCGGCGAGAA
>DATGYF010000131.1:0-8602 GCA_035298145.1 Terriglobales bacterium
TCTCTGAAATCCGTACGCTCTCCTACCTTCTCCATCCGCCGATGATCGACGATGTGGGACTGGCCTCCGCCGCCCGCTGGTTGGTTGACGGGATCGCGCAGCGCAGCGGAATCCAGGTCAGCCTGGACGCGCCCGGCGATATGGCGCGTTTGCCGGCCGAAGTGGAAATTGGCCTTTTCCGCGTTCTGCAGGAGGGCTTGACCAACGTACACCGGCATTCCGGTGCGTCAGCGGCGAATGTGTTGATCCGGCAGGAGGCTCGGCAGATAATTCTGGAAATAAAAGACAACGGGCGCGGCATCAGGCAGGAAGCGCTCAGCCGCTTTGACCTGACCGGCGCGGGCATGGGCGTTGGGCTCAGCGGGATGCGGGAACGTGTGCGTGAACTCGGTGGCCGGATGAAGGTGAAAGCAGATAGCCAGGGCACATCGCTGCTAATTGCGATACCTCTGCCGCTCGAGTGCGCTCCCACCTACGTGTAATCCTGAGCGGAGCATCTGCATTCGCTTGCGAATGGAGATGCGGAGTCGAAGGACCCCTACCCCCGATCGACAATGTATGCCCTTGCGGGTTTTCCTCTCCGCGACCAGACCCTGATAGCATTCCTGCGATACGGGTCTTTCGACTGCGCGACTGCTTCGCCACGCGAAGCAGCCACTTCGCTCAGGGATGACAGGATTTCTCCGGACAAAAAGTGGAACCCCGAAGCGCGCCCGCGAATCGAAATTACTAAAACCAATCCTAAGCAGGAGAAATTCATGGAACCACGTATTGACTACTCCAAGCTGTCACCCGAAGGTTACAAGGCCATGCTGGGCCTGGAACACTATCTCAACCACAGCAGCCTGGAGAAAAAACTGCTGCACCTGCTCAAGCTGCGGGTCTCACAGATCAACGGTTGCGCCTTTTGCCTGGACATGCACTGGAAGGACTTGCAAGTAGAAGGCGAAAACGAACAGCGCATGTACTCGCTCGACGCCTGGCGCGAAACGTCCTATTACACCGAGCGCGAACGGGCTGCGCTGGCCTGGGCGGAAGCAGTCACCAACATCCGTGAGGGACATGTGCCGGACTCGGTGTATGAAGAGACGCGCCGGCACTTCAGTGAACAGGAGGTGGCGGACCTCACGCTGGCTGTCGTTGCCATCAACGGCTGGAACCGGGTCAGCATCGCATTTCGCGTAGTGCCCGGAACCTACCAGCCGGCGCAGAGGCTGAAGAAGGGCGCGCAACCCGAAGCGGTCAGCGTGTAACCTCCGCCAGCAGCTGTTTCCACAGCGTTAAGTTTTTCCAGTACTCGACGTGCGCGACCAGGGGAATCAGGGCATCCTTATCGCGCACGTTTTCTATTCCCGGGGGCGCGGACGTGCCCGGCAAATCATAAAAGTCGAGCGAACCGCAGATAATGTCGTTTCGTGAATACACATTCACCCAGCGGAAGGTTCGGTTCCGGTAGTCCTGGATCATGGGTTGCACCACCGCGGCCAGTTGCTCGCGGATGTGCTGAGTGTTTTTTCCCATGACGCTGAAGAAGAAAGCGATTTTGTCCAGCGGGCTGCCGAAAGTAAGAAACAAACCCGTGCGCCGAACGATCCCGGTCGTTTGCGAGGCCAGGGCATCATCGGCGATCAGGCGGTTAAGCGTGTCATAAGCGATGACTGATCCCAGAGAGTGTCCGACCACCGCCACTTTTTCGTATTCGAAATCGTCACTGTCCTTTGCCTTCGCCAGGTAAACCGCGCCTGCTGATTCCTTGGCTGCGTCCTTGATCTTTTTCCGTATCTCCTCGAAGCGGTCAATTTTGTTGGACGAAATATACGCCGTTACATCGCCCACAAACTGCACCAGGAGATTTCGCACCACCGCGCTGATCAGAAACAGAAATGGCCAAATCCAGAATTGCGAGGTCAGCGTGCCCTTCAGGAACCTGCAGACGCAATCCCACAGGGCAGCACCGAAGAGCCACCGCAGCCAGTGGGTGGGCCAGCCGCACAGCCAATCCAGCACGGGTGGGAACGGGATGGCCCAGGCCTGTCCCCGGCATGCCAGCCAGATGATTATGGCGACGGTGCTCACATGCGCCAGAAATGCGATATAGAACAGCGCGTGCAGGGTGGGGCTGGTCTCGCTTTCCTTTTTTTCTTCACGCGAGGCGCCTTCCCTCAAACCACTCTTATGTTTGGACACATTTCGCCACTGGACGATATGGGCCAGAACCATGATCAGGATGACCGCCAACACCACCACATTGGAGAAGTGGATTACGGAGCTCTGGAAGTTCTCGGGTGTGAGCCAATGCGGAACGCACTTCACCCATACGATGAGGGCCATGATCTTGGCTCCCGCCAGTATGGTTACGATCGTGATTACGAAAGCCACCCAGATCAAATCTCTTACTCTCCGTCCGTACGACAGCGACCTGCCGCGAGTGGGTCGGCTCATCTCGGCCAGAAACAGCGCTGCCCCGAAGGTGATGGCTACGGCACAGACTATGCTGGCCACTGCGGTAAGCGTCTGAACCTGCGCCGCAGGGACAAATTTCTGAACGCTGCCGAGACCCGCAAGGGACGCGCCCGCGCCAATCACGATAGCGTTGATCACGGTCAAAGCCGCAAGCACCGCCAGGGTCACCAGCAGGTAGGTGGGAGTCCGCCAGCTCAGCGGAAAGTTGACCATGTTGCCGAAAAGCGCCCGGGCAAATCCGGTAAAAAAATTGGCCAGCCCATGGGTGCCGCCGTCCCACAGAAAACTGATGACGTCCGTCAGTTTGACCGCACCCTCGGTCTTGGGAGCCCAGTAGCATTCGTACAGGTGGACCTCTTGCGGGTCGGCGCCGGGGCGGGGCAGGGCCAGTTCAACTCGCTGCAGCACAGTGCTGCCAACCCGCACCTCGCGAAACTTGGGCGGAGCCACCGGCAACGAAGGACTGGAGCGCTCGGCCGCATTGATCAACCCCTCGGCCAGTTGATCCAGGGTTTCAAAAGGCACCTGCTGGCCCATGCCGTGGACGATCCAGACCGCGCGCTTTCTGGTTGTGCCGGGCGGACGGGCGGCCATCCTTGCTCGCAGCGTTTGGGCTGCTTCCGTGATTTCTCCCGCGGCCGGCGCCAGCGGGAAGGATTCGTAGGATACCGGACTCTCCACCGAAAACCGGCCTACGGAGCGTTGATCAGACGTTGTGGGATTAGACATTGGAGTCGCTCCTTAAACAGACACAAGGCCTCCGGCGAGGAAGCCGATTTCAGTTTCTGTTTGGGTCCGGCCCGGTCACACAATCACGGAGAATTTTTTTCGGCGGGGAAAGTGAAGCGATTCTCCTCTCAGAGCGAGAGCGAGTCAATATGAAAATTCCGCGCGCATTGTCCGGCACTTCATAGCGTGAGCTCCCAGATTTCCGACACCAGATCGTCGCGGCCCCAATCGCGGTGCGGCTTTTCCTCCATCAGGCGGAATCCGGCTTGCTGGTAGAGGTGCCGGGCGGCGGGCAACTCACTTTGCGTCCACAAAACTATTTTCCTGTAACCTGCCTGGCGCGCGAAGCGCACGCATTCGCCGACCAGGTGTTTGCCGATGCCCAGTCCGCGCGCCGACGGTTCCACCAGCAGCAGGCGCAGCTTGGCAACGGTCTTTGATTTCTTCACCAGAAATACCGAGCCCACGATCCCGCCGTCTTTTTCAGCCATCCAGCAGCGCTCCCGCCGGGGATCGAAGTGTTGAATGAAGTTCGCCGCAATCTCAGCCACCAGGGCCTCAAAGCGCTCATCGTATCCGTACTCCTGCGCATACAGCGCGCCATGGCGATGGACCACCCATCCCATGTCTCCAGGCTGGTGCGAGCGCAGAATATACGGGGTCCGCGGTTCAGGCCCAGGATTGAGCAGGGCTTCAATGGAGCGCATGGCCTCGCCCAGTTGCACCCGCTGCGCGGGCGAGAGGGGCTGCAGCAAGGCGGCGACTTCCTGATTCTGGCGTTGGTCCAGGGTGGCGAAAGTTTTCCGGCCGCGCGCCGTCAGTCCCAGCAGGCTCTGGCGGCCATCCTTTCGGGACGGCGATTTGCTGACCAGGCCGCGCCTTTCCAGTCCGCGCAGGATACGGCTGAGATAACCCGGATCGAGTCCTAATTCCTGGCAGAGTTCGCTGGCAGAAGGCTGCGGGCGGTGGGCAAGTTCGTAGAGCACGCGCACCTCGGCGAGGGAGAACGGGCTCTTGAGCAGGCCGTCTTGCAGCACCCCGATCTGCCGGGTGTAGAAACGGTTAAAGGCGCGCACGGCGGCAATGGCGGAATCCATAATGTGACAGTGTCAAGCATATACTTGACCATGTCAACTAATCTGGGTTACCGCGTCCGGGCCTGCGTGACTATCGTTGAGAAAGCCGGCGCCCGGATGCACCGACCTGGGCGTAGCGGAAACACTCCACGCTGTGATCATTGACCATGCCCACCGCCTGCATGAAGGCGTAGCAGATGGTTGAGCCCACGAATTTAAAGCCGCGTTTCTTGAGATCTTTGCTCATGGCGTCAGACTCCGGGGTCCGTGCCGGAATTCGCTGGCCGGTGCGCCATGCATTCACCCGCGGACTTCCTCCGACAAACTGCCAGATGTAGGTGTCGAAAGCCCCAAACTCTTTCTGGATGTCGAGAAAAGCCTTCGCATTGTTTGCCGCGGACGCGATCTTGAGGCGGTTGCGAATAATGCCCGGGTTCCGCAGCAGGCTCTGCCGTTTGCGGCTATCGTAGCGGGCGATGCGCTGCGCATCGAAGCCGTCGAAGGCCAGGCGATAGTTCTCCCGTTTCTGCAAGACGGTGTCCCAGCTCAGGCCGGCCTGGGCGCCTTCGAGAATCAGGAATTCAAAGAGCACGCGATCGTCGTGCTGGGGCAGGCCCCACTCTTCATCGTGATAACGGATAGAAAGGGGGTTGCTGGGCCACGAGCAGCGGGTCAGATTGCCGGATTTTGCCTTCATAGTGCTCGTATCTTACCGGGGAGCGGTCGGTTTAGTGTGGTCGCGGGCGACCTCGCCCGCGGCTTTTGAAGTTGATTCAGGGGCTCGCGGACGAGGGGCTCCCGTGCCACGCCCCTGTCCTGCCCGGCCATGACCAGGCGCGTGCTCCTTTTGTAACTTGGCTTTAGCCGGGGCGTCCCCTAGAGTTCAGACTGTAGTCAAAGCAGGCGCCTTCGGCCCCTTACGTGCATCTAATTGAAAGACGAAGCTGTTAGGGGCGGTATGGCATGAAAATTTGGGATGGGCTGGGAATGAACTACACGAACTGGTGCCGGGGGCTGGTGACAGCCGTTGTGCTCATGGCTGGTTTGCCGGCGCTGGCCCAATCGTCTTACGTCGCCGCATCCAGCATGGCCCTGCCTGACGCTTCCGCTTCCACGGGATCAGATCCCTCCGATTCCGTCCTTACCATCAAGAAGCAGGTCAGCGAAGTCAATGTGCTCTTCATCGCCACTGACCATCGCGGCAAGTTCGTGCGCAACCTGAACCAGGGCGATTTCACCATTCTGGACGACCACAAGCCGCCCCAGGCCATCGTAAACTTCCGCCGCGAGACCGACCTGCCCCTGGAGCTGGGCCTGCTGGTGGACACCAGCGGTTCGGTCCACGGCCGCTTTGATTTCGAGCAGGAAGCTGCGGTGAGTTTCCTGCAGCACACCCTGCGGGCGAATTTCGACAAAGCTTTTGTCATGGGCTTCAGCAGCCACAGCCAGGTCACGCAGGAGTTCACCGACAACGTGCAACTGCTCGAAACCGGAGTGCGAAGCTTGCGCAATGGCGGGGGAACCGCGATGTATGACGCCATCTACCGGGCCTGCCGCGAAAAGCTGAGCAAGGATCGGGGCGACCATCCGGTGCGGCGGGCCATCATCGTGATCAGCGACGGCGAAGATAACCAGAGCGAGGTCACCAAGGCCATGGCGCTCGAGATGGCACAGCGCGCCGAAGTGATCATTTACGCCATCTCCACCGACGACAGCGGCCTGATTCTCCGCGGCGACAAGGCTATGCAACAGATTGCCGACGCCACCGGCGGCCGCGCCTTCTTTCCCTTCAAGATGAAGGACATCAAAAATTCCTTTGCCGCAATCGAAGACGAATTGCGGAGCCAGTACGTGGTTTCCTACAAGCCGGCTGATTTTGACGCCGACGGCCGCTACCGCTCGATTGAAATTACCGCGCTCAAGAAAGACCTCCAGGTGCGGGCCCGCAAGGGCTATTACGCGCCGCGTCAGTAGCGGAGATCAAACCTCTCAGTCGCAACTCTGTAGGAGAGCTGTGTGGGGCGGGCGCCCTTGCCCGCCGCTTTTGATTTGCTGCTGAGACAGCTGCGATCCTAAATCAACTTTAAAGGCGGCGGGCGAGGGTGCCCGCCCCACATGGTCTGTCAACGGCCGTCCATGGGTGCCACGGTCAGCGGAGTCTCATGGTCGCAAACAAAGAAGGCGATCAGTTTCGCCGGTTCCTTGTCACTGGCATTGGCCGATACCTGATGGACCCCGTTGGGCGCCTCGTAGAAACTCTCGCCCGCCTCGTAAACTGCCTCGGGGGCGCCACCTTTCACTTGAAACCGGATCGCCCCCTGGGCGACATATCCGATGACGGTGCAGGGATGGCTGTGCGGCTTGTCTGCTTCTCCGGGAGCATAATTCACTTCAACCACGGTCGCGCGCAGGTGGCTGCCATCCAACTGAGGCAGGACATGAGAGAACGGAGTTCGAGGACGGGCTCCCGCGCCGGACTGGGCAAGAGAAAACTGGATGCTGGCGGCAAGGACAAAGGCAATCGTCATTAGTGATGCAGCGATGAATCGCGACGTGTGCTGGTGGGTTCTGATTCGGACCATGTGTGCCTCCTTCGGCGTCTGACAAACGATATTATCCCCGCGACCGCAAATCGTGGGCTCGTGTGGTCGCGGGCGACTCGCCCGCGAGATCTGAAAGTCCAGGTCAAAAAGCCGCGGTTCGAGGGCGCCCGCGCCGCATGGTTACGATGCTACAATTTCGTTACGGCCTCAGTCGGCATCCAACCTGGTGTAAGGCAGGTACCGTGGTTCTCTTCAAGTTACGCCCGCGCGCGAGAGTCTGGCTGGTTCTGGCGGCAACCCTGATTCCGTGGTTGGTGCCGAATACGGCCCTGGCGGCGCAGCAACAACCGCATAAGCGTCCGGCCAAGGCGGCGAAGAAGGCTACTCCCGAGCCCGCGCCCGTACCTGTGCCGCCTCCTCCGCCTCCCACCCCGGAGCAGCTGCCGGCGGTTCCGCCCCAGGTCCACTACAGCCAGGGACAGCTTACGATTGTGGCCGAGAACTCGACCCTGGCTGACATTTTGCGGGCGGTGCGGGCACAAACCGGAGCCGACGTTGAGGTTCCTCCCAATGCCACCGAGCGGGTAGTGACGCACTTGGGTCCAGGGCCGGCTCGCGATGTGCTGGCAGCGCTGCTGAATGGATCGCACTTTAACTACGTGATGCTGGGTTCCGCAGCCCACCCGGACAGTGTGGAGAAGCTCATCGTCACTTCCAAATCCGGTGCCGTCCCGGAGCCCGCTCCGCCCGCAGCCGCAACCCCGGTGGCGCAGGGCACCGACGAGGGGCAGATGGATGATCCCGGCCCCCCTGGTGTGGATATCGCCGAGCAGCCCGTGGATAACCCGGCCGGAGACTCCGGTAACGAAGAGAACCAGGAGCAGCCGACGGAGGGTCAGCCGAAGGTAAAGACTCCGGAAGAATTATTGCGCGAGCTGCAACAACAGCAGTTGCTGCAGCAACAATTGCAGCAGCAACAGCAGCAACAGCAGGCGCCTGCGCCTCCGCCCAATCAGTAGATCCCCGTTCCCGGCAGACGGCTTCGAATGGTCCTGTAGCGCCGGCATCCTGCCGGCTGTCCCGAGGGCGTCCCGCCCTCGGGCTTCCTGAAACGACATGAAGGAGAAAGGCTCGCTCTTACAGACCAATCAGCAGATCACTGTTCCCGGCAGACGGATTTGAATGGTCCTGTAGCGCCGGCATCCTGCCGGCTGTCCCGAGGGCGTCTCGCCCTCGGGCTTCCTGAAGCGACCAAAAACCAGGCTTGCTCTTACAGAGAGTTTATTGGATCAATGATGGACACGCGAGGACGCCCGTCCTCCATTGAAGACTGCATCAATTTCCTGAGGTCTGAGGTCCGGCGCCCGAGGTCCGCCCTCAGTCGCCGCCGGCCTGGCTCTGGCTGGGTACGAGGACGGGGGTGCCGGCGCTACGCCGGCGTGAACCGTAGGCAAAGGCGTACAGGATGCCGGTAACGACGGCATAGGCCGCCAGGATTCCCACCACTACGACTGTGATGGCAGTAAAGGAGATAACGAAAGCAACCAGTAACCCGCCCAAGCTCGGCCTACTTTCCAGTTAAAGTACCGGACAAATCGTCCCGGGACCCGTTTGGCGCAATCGATCACTTTACCCGCGTTGACGCTAGCCGCTGTTAGCAACTAAGATACGTGAGTAGAGTCGCGCAAACCCACTTTCCTTCATTTCTGTGGGGCCGTCCAATTACGGAAGGCCAGTCGCAACTCCCGCCAATTTCATGCCTATTACCAAGATTTCGGTGCGGGGGGCGCG
>DATGYF010000132.1:0-6642 GCA_035298145.1 Terriglobales bacterium
ACGCTCTGGACGCACGCGCGTGCTGGAAGCCTGCAGGTGGGAGACGCCGCGCCGGATTTCTCCCTGCTCAAACTGGACAAAACCGAACGAGTGCAGCTGTCTTCTTTAAACAAGGAGCAGCCGGTGGTGCTTGTGTTCGGAAGTTACACCTGACCGCCTTTCCGGCGGGAGGTTCCTGCCCTTAACAAACTTTATGAGCAGTACCGCGATCGCGTGGCGTTTCTGGTGGTGTACATCACGGAGGCGCATCCCAGCGACGTCTGGCAGATGCAAAGCAATATCAAAGACCAGGTCGTCTTCGCCAGTCCAAAAAATGAAGAGGAGCGTGCCTACATCGCGGGAGCGTGTGTGCGCAAACTGGGCATAAAGTTTCCCAGCGTGCTGGACGAGTTTGGCAACTCGACCGAACAGGCCTACACCGGCTGGCCCGACCGCATCTATCTGATCGACGCTCAGGGCCGCGTCGCCTATAAAAGTCTTCCGGGTCCCTTTGGTTTCAAACCTGACCTGTTGAGTGCCGCCCTGGTTCGCATCCTGGCACCGAGCCATTAACGTGAAAAGCGGGGGCCTGCGGAGGCCCCACCGGCTTCAGCTACTCGTTGGCCGCGCGATTCCGCCGCCGTTCCGCTTCTTCCCGGTCCGCCTGATCCTGCTCAGCCTCGCTTTTGTTGGACTTCTTCACTGCATCTTTGGCTTGCCCCCAGGCGTTCTGGACCTTGCCTTCCACCTGCTTGGCGGCACCCTTTACCTGGGCTTCCTCGTCGCCGGTCCATTCTCCGACCTGGCGTTGCGCTCGGCCCGCGATGTCCTTGACTTTACCTTCCACTCTGTCCTTATCCATGATGATTCCTCCACGACGCATGATTAAGTAGCCAGTCAAAATTAACTGACCGGCGCTGCGCGATACATCGGCAAGAACCTGTAATCGGTTTGGGGAGGTACTGTAGCGCTAAGGGCTGGTGGCAGCATCGGCCGCGGCCGGCAGAATCAACCCCACAACCAGTATGGCGAGCAATTGACGCATTCAAGACTCCCTGTAAGCTCAAGCCCTGAGAACTGAGAACCAGTAACTGGTTACCGGTTTTTATTTCCAGTTCGTCTGGAAATCTCTCCTTGCCACGGCGACTCAGGGTGCGACTCTAACCATTACTACCGAGTGAGGCCCAACCGCGGCGGAGAATTTTCCTTTGAACTGTCCCAGGTCCTTCGCCTTCCACAGATCGCGCACGCCGGCGCTCAGATGGCTGGGATAACCCACATCTTCCCAGGAGAAACCAATCTGCTTCTCGGACGTGTCGCGATTGAGCAGGACCACGGTGCGGCTTCCGTCCTGCATCTGCTTGGCCCAGACTTCCTGGTCACCGTCCTTACGGACCCGGCGGCCTTCGCTGCCCAGCGGGTCCTGGTTTACCGCGATCACTTCCTTGTTGGTGAGAATGTCGTGGATCTCCGGCTTCATGTCGCGCAGATCGTTGCCCGCAATCAGCGGCGCCGCGAGTATGGACCACAGGCTGAAGTGGGCGCGATACTCCTCCGTCGTCATGCCCCCATTGCCCACTTCGAGCATGTCAGGATCGTTCCAGTGACCCGGCCCGGCGTAACTTTCTATTCCAACCTGCAGATCGAGGATATCGAGCATGCCGAGATGGTGGTGGTCCTTGCTCTCCCACTGGTCGCGAATGTCGCCGGTAGTGCGCCACAGATTTCCGCCTACCTTCTCGCCCCAGAGCCACGGCTTGGCCGTGCCCCACTCGCAGATGCTCAGCACAATCGGCCTGCCGGTCGAATTCAGCGCATTCCGAATGAGTGCGTACGCAGCCTCCGCATCCTGCGTCGAAGTGTTGCACCAGTCGTACTTCAGGTAATCGACGCCCCAGGCGGCGTACTGCAACGCATCCTGATATTCATGGCCCAGGCTGCCGGGACGCTTGGCGCAAGTTTTGACCCCGGCATCGGAGTAGATCCCAAACTTGAGCCCCCGCGAATGGACATAATCGGCCAGCGCCTTGATCCCCGTGGGAAAGGTTTTGGGATCGGGCACGATGTTGCCGCTCGCGTCGCGCTCCACCTGCCAGCAATCATCGATCACGATGTATTGATAGCCGGCATCTTTCATACCGGACTTCACCATGGCATCGGCCATTTGCCGGATCAGGTCTTCGCTCACATGGCATCCGAATTTGTTCCAGCTGTTCCACCCCATGGGAGGAGTAGCGGCCAACGGTTTTTCCTGCGCCCACAGCAACGAAGGTGCGACCAGCAGACCTAACAGCGCGACCAGAATTCTGGCTCTTACTGACATGTGTCGATGTCCTCCCTGATTGGTTCTTTTGCCGCCGAAACTGGGGCACCCACCACAACCCGCCCAAAGGTGCGAAGCCCGGCTGGATTTTCCGGTCTTTTTGCTGCCAAAAAATTGCTGCCACAAAGACCAGGCGCGCCTTGCTTGCCCGCCCGGACGAGGGCGTCCGGGGCCAGGCAAACAGGCTCGCACCGCAGACCAGTGTTCGCGCAGAATCATAACATCAGGTTACCGATTGCCCGTGCTGCCTCGCGTGGGGCGAACATTCTTTTCCGGCACGTTTTCAGGGCGGGAACGGAGAAGGCATAGCTGAGTGGAACCTGAATCTGCTGGCGCTGTCTAAGGCAGCTATTCCTGCAAAATACGGTTAAGCTCGTACGGCACGCTCGGCCCTGTGGCATCTAATTAAAGCAGCTAATTAAGGTAGCGGAGGCACCATGAGAAGACTCGGGGCAGTCCTTACCACAGTTCTATTCCTGTTTTTGGCATTCAGCGCTCCACTCTATTCCCAACAAGAACAGCCGGACGAGAAGGAGCCGAAGCCCGAAAAGACGTCCAAGCCGCAACCTCACCCACAGCCCAAACAGCAGGAGCGGCAAAAGGAACAGGGTCAGCAGGGACAGGAACAGCAACAGCACGCCCAACAACAACAGCAGCAGCGTCAAAAAGAGCAGATGCAACAGGAGCAGCGAGCGCAGCAGGAGCGCCAGAAGGAACAGCTCCAGCAGCGACAGAATGCCCAGCAGGAGCGCGCCCAACAACAGCAGCAGGAGCGTCAAAAAGAGCAGATGCAGCAGGAGCAGCGAGCGCAGCAGGAGCGCCAGAAGGAACAGCTCCGGCAGCGACAGAATGCCCAGCGGGAACACGCCCAACAGCAGCAGCAGGAACGTCAAAAAGAGCAGATGCAGCAGGAGGAACGGGCGCAACAGCAGCGTCAGCAGCAGGAACAGGCGCAACAGCGAGAGCACGCGCAGGAACAGCAGCAGGTCCAGAATCAGCAGCGCCAGGAGCAGGAGCGGCAGCGGCAGCTCAACCAGCAGCAGCAACAGCAGGCCCAGCAGCAGGTACGACTGAATCAGCAGCGGCTTTCACAACAGCGCCAGCAGGAACTGATCCGGCAGCAGCAACAAAGGGTGGCGCAATATCGCCAGCATCTGGACCAGCAGGAGCGCATCGCCCAGCAACGGACGGCCGCGCTGCAACAGCAAAGGCGCATGGCGCAGTACCGCTTTCAGCAGGAATATTACGAACGTGAGCGCGAGCAGGCGGAACGACTCCGCCGCGAACGCCACGATTACGATAACGACCCGTACTTTTACACTGCCCCGATCTATCGCTACAACCGCGGCGGCTCGTACTACGAAATCAATCAGTACGGAGCGGACTTGCTGCGGGAGGCTGTGAACAACGGCTACCGCGAAGGTTTCCGTGCCGGGGCCGCCGACCGCGAAGATCACTGGCGTCCCGATTACGAGGACAGCTTCGCCTATCAGGATGCGAACTTCGGCTATACCGGCTACTACGTGGACCAGGCCGACTATAACTACTATTTCCGCCAGGGCTTTCAGCGCGGTTACGAAGACGGCTACTACAACCGCTACCAGTACGGTGTCTATTCCAATGGCTCATACAGCATCCTGGGCAACGTGCTATCGCTGATTCTCAATCTGCAGTCGCTGCAGTAGATAGAAATAGAAGAAGAAGTGTGGGGCGGGCGCCCTCGCCCGCCGCCTTTGACTTTTGACTGTGAATTGAACACCCGGGCGCTGGCGAGCAGAGCCCGCGGCGGAAGCAGCGGGCTCACTTAAGCAGACGCGTTGAAACAATTCTGGCAGTCGTAATGGCCTGGCCCACATGACGCTGGGTGTGATCAGCGACATGCACCAGCAACCCGCCGACAGTCGTGGGCAACTGCTTCCGGCCCACCCTGCGGCCCTGTTCCAGCGCGCCCGAATCGAAAGCCTGGATCCGGCTCATACTTCTCGCCAATGCCGCTTGCAACTCTGAAAAAAGGGCCTCTCGCACGGCCCCTGGTTCCATCTCCGTTTTCAGTACGCGCAGTTGCTCATCGTCCAAGTCTCGCCCTTCGGCATAGGTCAGCAGCCGGTCCATGCTTCTGGCAATGTGGCGCAAATGAAACGCGACCGACGCCAAGCCGCTGGGACGAGCGTTGACCTGCTCATCACTCAGGCCGCCGCACCAGCGCTGCAAGTCTTCTCCCGCCAGTTGCAGGGCATGCACGACGGCGCGTTGCACGGCCGGGACTTCCTGTAACGTACCGCGCAGCCAGGGCTCGGTTAATTCATTTTCGGACATCGGCCCACCTCGATCACCAATAAGTCTATCTGCCACGGCCCACGTGGGGACAGCTGCCTTCAGCTGTCCAGTCGAGCGCAGCTCGACAAGCCTTTGCCGGAAAAGAGTAGCGGAGCTTCGCTCCGCCGGACAGCCCGGGGCGGCTGTCCCTGCGCGGTGAAAGTGCTCTACAATGTTGAGGCACAAAGGCCGGTCAGCGCGATGGACCCGTAGCTCAACTGGATAGAGCACTGCGCTTCGAACGCAGGGGTTGGGAGTTCAAGTCTCTCCGGGTCCACCATTTTCCAATTAGCCCTACTCTGGCGCTATCGGTGTGAATTCCGCGCAAATCCGTGGCCGCTTTTCCGCTCACCGCGTTCCCCAAACCACACCGTCTATAATGACCGCTCACATGCCACGTTTTGACGTCACCATCGCCGGAGAACTGAACCTCGACCTCATCCTTTATGGCCTGCCTGACCAGCTTCCGCCGGAGCGTGAACTGCTGGCTGACCGCATGATGCTTACCCTGGGCAGTTCTTCCGCCATCGCGGCCCACAATCTGGCGGCTCTGGGAAGCAAGGTCGGGTTCCAGTCGCTGATTGGCGACGACTCGCTGGGGAAAATTGCGCTTGAGCGCCTGGCCGAGGGCGGCGTGGACGTTTCCAAAGTGCGCCGCACCCATGGTCCAACCACCACCGGGATCACGATCATTCTGCCGCGCACGGGCTGGCGCAACATCCTGACGTACGCGGGAACCATCGCCGAACTCTCCTTGCGCGATCTCGACTTCGACTACCTTTCCGATTCGCGTCATTTTCATCTGTCGTCGCTCTACCTCCAGCAAGCCTTGCAGCCCGACGTAGGAGAACTCTTTCGCCGCCTGAAAGCAGCCGGTCTCACCATCTCGCTCGACACCAATGATGATCCGCAAGACCTCTGGGGCGGAGGCGTAAAAGACCTGCTGAAATACGTCGATGTGCTGCTGCCCAATGCGCGCGAGGCAACGAGAATCACCGGGACCAATGATCCGGAAAAGGCCATCCAGCAGCTGGCTGAAATGGTCCCCCTGGTAGTGGTAAAACTCGGTCATGAGGGCGCGTTGGCGCAGCGCGGAAAAGAGCGCTTCACCAGCCCTGCACTGAATGTAACGGCAGTTGACGCGGTCGGCGCCGGCGACAGCTTCGATGCCGGCTTTTTGCACGAATATCTTCGCGGTTCAGATCTGCCTGCGTGCCTGGCCAGCGGCAACCGCGCCGGCGCTCTCTCCGTGACCCGGCCGGGAGGCACCGAAGCCTTCCGCGATAAGGAATACCGCGAGCGCTTCCTGCGCGACCACGGCGCCTGATTTGTGCAGGGAAAGCTTGTGTGGGGAAGCTCTTGTATGGGTCGGCCACTCCTGTCCGACGCCTTTGACTCGGCTTCTTAATCCTCCCACAGATTGCGTGGGGACAGCCGCCCTCGGCTGTCCGGTCGAGCGCAGCTCGACGACTCATTGAAATAAAAATGTGGGCGGGTGAACAGAATAGTGGAGCTTCGCCCCACTGGACAGCGGCTGTACCCACGCAATCTGCGGGAGGATTCAGCGCCTTCAGCTCCAAACGCGAATTTACCGGCTCACTTCCAGCAGCAGATGATCCTTGAACTCTGTCTTGAGCCGGGGAGCCGCTTCCGCCGTGGCTTCCACTGTCCCCATATCTTTGTCTTCCGCGTAGGCGCGTACGTGATAGCTGCCGGGCGTAAGCCCACGCAGTTCTATCTCGCCCTTCCACGGTGCGGCAGAGGGAGCGAAAAACGCGTAGTACATCTTGCCGTCTTTCTCGATGGCGTAACCTTCCGGCGTGTCATACCCGTAAACGTAGAGATTGCGGAACGTTCCCTTCGAAAGCATCTTCTGGTTGTAAATGCCGATCCACTTCTTCCAGTGTGCTTCTTTCTCCGGAGTCAGGGCCACGGCCTTGTATTTCGGTCCGGGATCCGGCCACACAAATTTTGTTCCTACCACGCCGCCGGGGCCGATGGTGGAAGCGAAATCTTCACCGTGC
>DATGYF010000133.1:0-3723 GCA_035298145.1 Terriglobales bacterium
GATGGCTTCAGCGGGCCGTCCCGAAAGGTAGTAGGAGAGCCCGAGCAACTGGACTGCCTCCTTGTTATCAGCGTCCTCGGCCAGGGCCTGCTTGAACGATTCGATGGCCTTGATGTAGTCACCCTTTTTGTAATAGGCCGTCCCCAGTTCGTGGGACAAGCCCTTCAGCCCGGGATTCTTCGTCGCCGCGGCTTGCAGTTGCGCGATGGCCTCGTCGTATTTTCCCTGCTGCAGCAGGGCTTGCGCCGCGGCGAAGTCCAGATTCGGCTGGCTCGCCTGCGCGGACGCCTGCGGGATGGGGGCGGACTGCGATTGCGCTCCGACAGCGACCGCAGCCAGCAGGCCGACCGCTATCCATTTGATCGGTTTCATTGCGTGTCTCGAGGAGATATTGATTCCTAAGAATGCAAAACCGCGCCACTCTTCATTGGGAGACCTGATGATGCTCCAGTTCTTCCAGATTTTCGTGGGCCAGCGTGTGGCCCGGGTTCAGCCCCAACGCGCGGCGGTAGTGCGACTTCGCTTCGGCTATGTGACCCATCTGCGCCAGTGCGCTCCCCAGGTTCGCTTCTGCATCCGCATCATCCGGATTCAGGCGAGTTGCCCTCCGAAACTGAACCGCAGCGGCCCTGAAGTCGCCTTTCGAAGCCAGCGCATTTCCCAGGTTGTAATGGGCGTCGAAATAGTCGGGGCGATCCTTTACCGCAGCGCCCAGGTGGACAATCGCTTCGTCCACCCGCCCCGCCGCCAGCAAGACCCCGCCTAATGCGTTATTCACGACCGCATCGCGGGGCCGCAGGCGCAACGCGGATTCGTATTCCTTCACTGCTTCTTCCCCTTCGCCGCGAGCCTGAAGCATGGCTGCCAGATTGTAATGTGCTTCAAAATCGGCTGGGTCTTTGTCGATATTATGCCGCGCCAGGGCTTCCTGCAGGAGCATTCGAGCTTCGGTTCCTGCCTCGGAACTATGGCGGGGCAGAACTTGCAACCACAGGTGGGCCATTTCGTCGCGGGCGCGATTGCCCGCCACTACACGTTGTGGCGGATCGTTGGGATTCGCCCGATTGCCCTCGGAATTGTCGTAGCTGTATTTCATCGAAATGACGGTGCCCTTGGGGAGAAACACCGGCTTCTCGTAGCGGTAAACCGCCTGCCAGTTCAGGTCCCAATGTTTGATGTGGATCAGGGTTTGACTGCTTCCATCCGGCTGCGTGGCCAGGGCCAGCAAATCCTTCCCGAGGTAATGCGCGTGAGGATAAATGGCCAGCAGGTCAACATCGATGGGAAGAGTCAAGCGGTCGCTGACCACAAAATTCTTTTGGCCGGGCGGGATGTCCAGGGCTGCGTCATTTTCGATTTGCAGGAGCATGGGATGCATGGTCGCCGGGTGATCAGTGAAGTAGAGTCCGACGCTCGGCAAGATCGTTTCCGGCTTGCCCGAAGGCTGCATGTGCATATTCAGGACGAGGTCAGTGCCCTTATCCAGGCGGAGGGCCATTCCGTCGGGCTCGACATAAGGTATGGTGCCGGGCTTCCAGAAAAGAAAGTGACTGTCTGGATCGAATGTTTCCGATTCCAGCCTGATCTCCATTCCACCAAAGCCCGCTCCGGGTGTTTTTTCTCGCGCCCGCGAGGCCCGGGTCCGATCCACCAAAATGTTGGCGTGGTGAATCAGGCGCTTCTGGCCGGGTTTGATCTCAATGCTTTTGAGCCACCGTGTTTTGCTGATTGGAACCGGCAAGATGAAATTCCAGTACTGGTCGCTCCCACTGGCGGGAAGGACGAACGGATTCCTGGCGGTGAGAACCAGATCGGGTTTTCCCAATTCCCATCCCTCAGCGAATTCTGGCCGGGTCGGCAGATCGGAGGGCTTGCCCTCAACGCCGCCTTGCTGCACCCATTCCTGAATCGTGGCAATTTCCTGGTCGGAGAGGCGGAGTTCGTCGGCAAATCTTAGATCGCCCGGTTCCGGCAACCACGGGGGCATGACACGGGCGCCCGTGAGGACTGCGATTTGCCGGCCATGTTCCTTGACATCCTGATAGGTAAGGAGTGAAAACGGCCCCCCGCCGCCTGGATGATGACATACTGCGCAGTTGCGAAACACGATAGGGGCGACATCGCGATTGAAGGTGACTTGCTGCGCGGAGGGGACAGATCCCGATCCGGATTGAGACAGGACCACCACTGGCCCGGCTGAGGCCGCTACCAGGGCCAGGGTTGGCAAGCAGACCGCGATTGCCCGGACAGAAATCATTGGAGGTCGGAGATGTAGCACCCCACGGCATCAGTCACCGCGGCGACGGGAGGCTTGCCGGAGAAAGTGGCTCTAATGGCATCGTCCAGATCGTGGGTCGTAGGCGCAGGACGGGAGCGGCCGAAATCCTCATACCAGTTGTCGATTCTTCCGTGATAGGCCAGGCGGGCCCGGGCATCGAAGACCGCCACTTCAGGCGTCACCTGCACATGGCCCTGCCGGACCAGAATACGTTGCGGGTCGCGCAGGGCAGGGAGTTTGTATCCATAGTCTTGCAAGTATTTGCGAATGGCGGCCGCTGATGTTTTCTTGTCGGGGTACACCAGCCAGAACGCAGCCTGTCCAGAATAGCGCGCGCTCAGCAGTTGAATGGTTGGGGCGTAGCGGTTTGAAATCGGGCAGTCGGTGCGCAGAAAAACCAACACTACTGCCTTTCCGGAGGCCACCCGGAAGGGATCAACGCTCTTTCCGGTCAGGTCCTTCGCACTCTGCCCGTGACCCGGCCGGGCAAAGCATGCCATGAAGATGGCGAACAGTAGCGGGCCAATGTTTCGCCAGGTTCGTGTGCGCATAGTGACCAACTGACAAAGTATACTCACGTCCGGCTCGCGGAGGAACCGCGGTTAAGCGGACCCCGAGGTGGTGTAAAGCCGCAAGTCATGGTTGGTTTGTAAGATCACTTCTCAATCGGAACTTTCGCCACGCCAACGTATTTGTCGGCGGCGCCGTAGTAGAAGTAATAATTCTTGCCTACTCTGGCCATGCCTTCGACGAAGACAACATTCGGAACCTGGCCGATTTTTTCCCAGTCCTCTTCGGGAAGAAAGACGGGCTGCCCGGATCGCCAGAGCAGGCGGCGGGGATCGCGGCGGTCAAATATCGCAATGGCGGTGCGATAGACGAGTTTGTCGTCGGCCGCGTTGTAAACCATGACAATGCCGTCCTTGGTCACGATCGGAGACGGGCCAGGCTCAACCACGCGGGAGTCGAACTGGCCGGGGCGGCGCGGAAGCACGGGAGAATCCGTGGCCTCCGTCCAATGAATAAGGTCGGTCGAGGATGCCAGCCCCATCTGGTCGGTCTTGTCGGTGCTGGTGCCCAGGAAATACATCCAGTAGCGGCCATTGATCTTTTCCGGGACGATGGCTCCGGACTTTGTCCAACCTAAATTCCAATGTCCTTTGTAGGCGGGCAGAATTACGCCCCGGCGCTGCCAGTGCAGCAGGTCTTTAGAAGTGGCCAGGCAGAGCTGCGCGTCTTTCCTGTTGTAGCCGGTGTAAGTCAGATAGAAGGTGTCGCCGAATCTCACCAGGCGCGGATCTTCGACGCCGCCGTCTTTTTCATAGTCGGTCTCGGGAGAGAGCACAGGCTGCGGGAGTCGGGAGAAGTGACTTCCATCGCTGCTCTCGGCATAGCCCAGGCGGGATGTGCCGTCTTTGTCCTGGGCGCGGTAAAGCATGACGAAC
>DATGYF010000134.1:0-1812 GCA_035298145.1 Terriglobales bacterium
GTTTTCGAAGTCACCTACGCCCAGGACGCTCAGGAACAGCGCCTGGCCGGAAAGACTTTTACCTACACCGTGAAGGTGCAATCCATCAAGCAGAAGAGCCTGCCCGAACTGGACGACCAGTTCGCCACGCAGTTGGGAGAGTTCAAGACCCTGGACGAAGTGCGCCAGCGCATCCGTGAAAGTATGGAAGCCGAGCGCAAGCATACCGCCGAGCATGAAGCCAAAGACAAGCTGGTGGCGGAACTGGTGAAGCGCAGCGAATTCGAAGTGCCGGAAGCGCTGGTGGACCGGCAGATTGATGTGCGCCTCGAACGCGGCCTGCGCGCCCTGGCGGCGCAAGGCATGAAAGCCGAGGACATCAAGAAGATGGATTTGAACCGCCTGCGCGTGGGACAGAGAGAGCAGGCGCTGCAGGAAGTAAAGGCGTCACTGGTGCTGGACAAGATTGCGGAGGAGGAAAAAATCGAGGTCAGCGATGCGGAGATCGATCGGGAGATCGAGGCGCTCGCCACCCAGTCAAAACAGACGCCGGAAGCGATCCGCGCCCGTTTGACACGTGATGGTGCGCTCGATAGAATCCGAAATAGAATCCGCAGCGAAAAGACCCTCGATTTTCTATATCGCCAGTCCGCTTAGCGCGGGCATTTCGATCCTCCCAGATAGAGCAAGTGGTCAGGAACAGGAGTGTGGACGGTGAATGTGAACGATCCCAAAATGATGCTGGTTCCCATGGTCATCGAGCAGACTGGCCGGGGCGAGCGCGCTTACGACATTTATTCCCGGCTGCTGCGGGACAACATCATTTTCATCGGCACCCCGATTGACGACAATATCGCCAACCTGGTGATTGCCCAGATGCTCTTTCTGGCGCAGGAAGACCCCGAAAAAGACATTCAGCTCTATGTGAACTCGCCGGGCGGATCGATTACCGCCGGCATGGCGATTTACGACACCATGCAATACGTGAAGAACGATGTCACCACCATTTGTATCGGTCAGGCGGCCAGCATGGCGGCCCTGTTGCTCGCCGCCGGCGAGCCCAAAAAGCGGCTGGCGCTGCCCAACTCCCGCATCCTGATCCATCAGCCTTCCATGGGCGGGCTCTCCGGCCAGGCCACCGATATCGACATTCACGCCCGGGAAATTCTTCGTATGCGAGAGATTACTAACCAGTTAATGGCAAAACATACCGGTCAGAAGCTGGAAAAAGTCGAAAAAGACGTGGAGCGCGACTTCATTATGAACTCGCAGCAGGCTAAGGAATACGGAATCATAGACGATATCATCTATAAGACGAGATAAAGGTATGATCGGGGTTCGCCCGATCAGTTTCCGATCAGTCTCGGCGCGAAAACGATCTCTCCCGCCGGCCCGGCAAGGGATGCATGGAGCGGGAGAGAGAGGGTTAACGAAGGAGTAAAGCCGAGTGAAAAACAGGACTGGTACCGAGGAGATGTTGCGCTGTTCGTTCTGCCATAAATCGCAGGACGCAGTCGCCAAACTTATTTCATCCCCCAGCGATTATCCCAGGGCCTACATTTGCGACGAGTGCGTGGCCGTCTGCAATTCCATCCTGGAAGACGACCGCACCGCGACGCCTCCCACCACCACCCCCAATCAACTGCCCAAGCCGCAGGAAGTGAAAAGCTTCCTCGACGAGTATGTGATCGGCCAGGAGCAGACCAAGAAAAAGCTGGCGGTGGCGGTTTACAACCACTACAAGCGCATCTATATGAATCGCCAGCGGGCTGGTGACGGCGTCGAACTGGCCAAGTCGAACATCATGCTGATCGGCCCCACTGGAACCGGCAA
>DATGYF010000135.1:0-5479 GCA_035298145.1 Terriglobales bacterium
TCGGTCACCGAGCGCACCCGCGAAATCGGCATCCGCATGGCGATCGGCGCCACCGAAGGGGATGTTCAGCAGCAGTTTCTGATTGAAGCCGTCGTGCTTAGCGTGGTGGGCGGCGGCGTCGGAATTCTTTCCGGCATGGGAGCCTCTTACCTGATCACGCAGACCCTGGGATGGCCCGTGCTGGTTTCTCCCACTGCAATTTTCGCCGCCGTACTTTTCTCGATGGCGGTCGGAATCTTCTTCGGCTTCTATCCTGCCCGCAAGGCGGCCCGGCTTGATCCCATCGAAGCCTTGCGCTACGAATAGCGGGCGTCGGACTTCGGGCGTCAGACCGCAGGCGACCCCTGCTCAGAAGCTGAACTTCAACGCCAACTGCATCAACCGGGGCGGCTGGGCCTCCAGAATCTGGTTGAAAGTTGGCGAGTTCATGTCGCTGTCGGGAAGGCGGAAATTGGTATGGTTCAGCAGGTTGAAGAACTCCGCTCGAAACTGCAGCTCTTTTGATTCCGTTACCCGGATATTCTTGAACAGTGAGAAGTCCCAATTGGCGTATCCCGGCCCCTGGGAAATGTTACGGCCGGCCGTGCCGAATTGCTGCACCGGAGAGTTGGGGTCCTGAGTAATTCTCTGGAACCCATTCGGGTTGAGCCAGGCGCTTGTGGTTTTCGGTCCGTCGTTGGGATCGGCGACCACATTCGGCCGGTTGGAGAAAAACCCGCTGATTTCCGGGGCTGAACCCTGCACCGAAAAATCATTTCCGTCGAAGACCGTGAATGGCGTGCCGGTCATCAGGGTCACGATCCCGTTCGCCTGCCAGTTGCCAAGGACTTGTTGATACCAGCCGTGGGGCTGTCGCCAGAACGGCAGGCTCCATTGGTAGCTCAACACGAAGCGGTGGCGGGCATCAAACAGTGACCGGCCGCGTTCCGCGCCAACATCGAACGGGTTCTGGGCCAGGTCATTCTCCCCGGCCAGAGGCTTGGACGCCGAGCCGGTCAGGTTAAAGGTAGAAGAGTCGTCGATCGACTTGGAGTAGGTATAGGAGGCCAGAAACGAGATCCCGTGGCTGAAACGCTTTTTCAGGCTGGCCTCGAGAGCGTTATACGAAGAATTGGCAATGCCCGTGATCAGGCCGGTTGAAGAGTAGTCGCAGACCGTCGTGGGATCGAGGGTGCATCCGGAATACTTTCGCCGCCGGTCGGCATTGCCCGAAGTGGAAATAGGTGAAGGGGGATTGGTGCTGTTGTCAAAGCCCGGAATGTAGATGGCCGGGTTGGCTTCAATCATGCGCGGCAACTTGGTTCCCTTGGTTCCGACGTAGCCAATTTCGAAAAGCAGATCTGACCCGAAGGACCTCTGAATATTCAGGTCCCAGTCCTGGGAGTAGGGCAGGGGAAGGTTCGCGTCCAGCGTCAAGTTGGTCAGCGGTTTCGAAAACTCACCGCTGATAGGAGGGTTGCCGTTGAAAGGATCGGCAAAGTTGGGAAAGCTGACTTGCGGCGTCTGGAGATAAGGCGGAGCGCTGATCGGCGACTGCAAGGGCCCACCCTGCCCGGTGTAGTAAGGCTCATAAAAAATTCCGTAAGCAGATGTGACCAGCCACTTGCCGCTTCCGGTCGGGTCCCAGGCGAAGCCCACCCGCGGCGCGAATCCCTTCTTGAACGTCGGGATCAAGCCTGCGGGCACACCCTTGTCTCCGGGATAAAGCAATCCGGGAGGAGCATCGGGCATCACGGTGGATTGCCGGCCCGGAACCCAAAGAGTTTGCCGGTTCTTGATCTCGGTGTAGGGGAACGGCAGATCATAACGCAGGCCAAGGTTCAGGGTGAGCCGCGAGGTCGCCTTGAACGTGTCCTGAACATAGGAGTTCATGGCATTTCCCCGGATGCCGCGTTCAAAATCACCCAGGCCCTGCAGAAAGACGACCGGCTGGCCAAACAGGAAGCTGGCGAACGAATTGGGTACGATGGGTGGAGGCGCGAAAACAAAGAAGCCATTGCTGGCGATGCCTTGCAGCGCGTTGACCTGGAGGCGCTGGTATCCGCCTCCGAATTTGAACTCGTGACGGCCGCGCACCCAGCTCAGCGAGCCGGAGACGTCGTAAGCATTCTCATAAGTATTGCGCGGCCCCGTAATCGGATCGCCGATGGTGGTATAGCCTGCCACCTGAATGGAGGGAGGACCTACGGCCAGGTCCAGGCTGGGAGCGTATCCGAAGCCGAGCTCCGCCGGAGTCGTGTCACTGGTGTGCTGACCATAAAGGAATTTATTTCTCAAGAATGAGAATCGAAAGACACCGATCACGCTGGGAGAGAAAGTATGGGTCTCCTGGGCGACAAAGGTTTGCGCCCTTTGTTCCTGTCCAACGGGAAAGCCAGGAACAGTCGAACCTGAGGTCGGGATAGGGTTGAATTGCGTGCCGTCACTGATCCCGTACCGAAAATTGAGGATGTCAGACGGACTCAAGTAATGGTCGATCTTTACCCCACCCTGGTTCGAGTCCTGACGCACGATTTGCGTCGAGGTAAACACATTGGGGCCGCTGTTGGCGTGCGGAAAATACTGCAACAAGCCCTGGGATATTGGATTGAAAGGCTGCGGTAGCTGGTTGTTGGGATAAGGGGTGTGGGAAAAAATGTTGAACAGCTGCTGGTTTTGATTATTGCAAAAGCCGCCGCTGAATCCTGCCGTGCAAATCGCCGAAAAGTCTCCTGTGCGCTCCGCATCCGAAGGTACCGTGGACGAGTCTGTCTCTCCCTGGCGGTTTCGGAAGCCTTCGTAATAGGCGAAGAAGAACGTCTTGTCCCTCCGGATCGGTCCGCCGAAGGTCCCGCCGAACTGGTTCTGTTTGAGAGGTTCCGTAGTGGCCGCGAAGTAGTTGGTTGCGTCAAAAACGTCGTTGCGCAGGAATTCCCAGAGCGCTCCGTGGAATCGGTTGGAACCGGAGCGCGTGATGATGTTGGTGGTGGAACCCAGGCTCTGTCCGAACTCGGCGCTGGCGTTATGAGTCAGAATCTTGAACTCGGTGATAGCATCCACCGGCGGCCTGAGCACGAATCCGCCATCCACGCCGTTGAAGTTGTTGGCTCCATCAATCAGAAAATTGTTCGACTCCGGCCGCTGGCCATTGACCGCGTAGGCCTGGCCGGAACGCAGCGATCCTCCCGCTGCCTGCAAACCCGGGGTCAGTGGCACGACTCCGGGCTGAAGCAGGCCCAACTGAGTAAAGTTGCGGCCGTTCAGCGGCAGGTCAAGCACTTCGCGCTCTGACACCGTCTTGCCCAGGCTGGTCACGGTGCCCTGTATCAGTTGCGCGTCCGCCATCACCTGTACCTGCTGCGTCTCGGCGCCCACGGAGAGGCGCACTGGAATCGTCGCCGTCTCGTTGACGTTGAGGGTGATGCCCTGCTGTATGTATTTCTGGAAACCCTTGGCCTCAACCTGTAGTTCGTAGTGCCCAACCGGCAGCTCCAACAGGATGTATGTTCCGCTCGGATCCGTGGTGGCGGTGCGCGTCAGGCCAGTCTCGGTTTGCCGGGCGCTCACTGCCGCGCGTTGCACGAAGGCGCTGCTGGGATCCTGAACCGTTCCCCGAATACTTCCCGTGATCTGTTGGGCTCGAAGGTTCCAACCCGCGATGACCAGCGCCATCAGACAAGCCACGCTTCTGAAACGAACCATAGGTCCCATCTCCTTGGGCAACGTTGTTCAAGATTTGGCAGCACAATCCGGCCGCAGAATGGCAGCACGAAGGCCCCGCCTCACAAAGGAATTGGGCGATTATAGGGACTCACCTCAACGGGTCAATAGTTGGAAAGTAGTAGTATTCGATTTCGCGGGCGGAGACTCGGCAGTCTCCTGATGCAACTGGTTACGGTTTTTTTGCGACCTTTGCGCGTCCTTCTTTGCGTCCTTTGCGGTAAAAGGCTCTGACCACCGTATGTCAGGCAACAATCTTTAACCGCAGAGGACGCAAAGAAGTGCCGCAAAAGTCGCAAAGACCTACTATCGGAGGGGATCATCGAGGTCTCTAGCATATTTGTATTATTGTGCTGCAGCGCTCTCCTGACTAACTTGACGCAACCGTGGTCCTCAAAACGCGGGGTACGCCTCAAGCCGACATAGAATCGAACTCCTGACCGATGGCCACCGCCACCTCGACCACGCCCTCTCCCCCGCAAGGTCTGCGACGCGAACTCGGACTCGCCTCGACCACTTCAGCCGTGATTGGCGGAATCATCGCGGTCGGAATTTTCCTCACTCCCGCCGGCATGGCAAAAGCTCTGGGCTCTCCCCTGTGGCTCCTGCTGGTGTGGCTGGTGATTGGGGCGATGACCCTGAGCGGCGCGCTCTGCTTTGGAGAACTTGCCGGCCGCTTCCCGTCCGCGGGTGGCGCCTACATCTACCTCAAAGAGTGCTACGGGCGCCGCATCGCATTCCTGTTCGGATGGATGTGCCTGCTGGTCATGGATCCAGCTATCACTGCCTCATTGGCCACAGGCCTCGCGGGATATTTCGCCTACATCGTTCCTTTGCCTCCACTGCTGATCAAACTGGTCGGCGTCGCAGCTATCTGGGCGTTGTGTCTCATGAACATTTTCAGTGTCCGCATGAGTGCAGGATTCTTGCGCTGGACCACCTGGCTGAAACTTGGCCTGCTGGGCTTTCTGACGGTTTGGGCATTCGCCTTCCGGCTGGGATCATGGTCGAACTTCGTGCCTTTTGCGGCGCAGCATCCCGGATCCTTGCCGCTCGCGCCGGCGCTGGCCGTCGGCGTGGTGGGCGCGTTCTTCTCCTTCGGGGGATGGTGGGACGTGAGCAAGATTGCCGGCGAAGTGCGCGACCCTGGCCGTACTCTGCCCCGCGCCCTGCTGTTGGGGTTGCTGGCCGTGACCGTGGTTTACATCGTGGTCAGCGCGGTCTTTCTATATCTCGTTCCGCTGGAGAAGGTGACTTCGGACCAGACCTTCGTGGCCCAGGCGGGAGAAGTTCTGTTCGGACCCACCGGAGGCGTGGTTTTTGCCGCCATTGTCATCATCTGCCTGGTAGGAAGTTTGTCCGCGCTTATCATCTCCGCGCCCCGCGTTTACTACGCCATGGCTAACGACGGCCTCTTTCTGCAGGCAGTCGCCAGGACGCATCCCCGCTACGGTACGCCCGCGAACGCAGTTGCCATCCAGGGTTCCATCGCTTCCCTGCTCGTTCTGTTAGGCACTTTCGAACAGATCATTTCCTACGCCTTGTTCATCGTGGTCTTCTTTCTGGGACTCACCGTGGCGGGATTATTTGTACTTCGGTCCCGGCGGCAGGCGGCTGAAACCGTGATTCTGACTCCCGGGTATCCCGCGACCCCTCTGGCGTTCCTGCTGCTGGTCGCGATTATGCTGGTCCTGGTGGCAGTGCGGACGCCGCGGGGGGCGCTGCTGGGCGTAGCGGTTGTCTCGGCAGGATTGCCAGTCTATGAAATCCTGCGGCGCCG
>DATGYF010000136.1:0-6175 GCA_035298145.1 Terriglobales bacterium
AGCCGATGGAAACCAGGTCAAAATTCCTGGGCCCGCCAGAAGTGACAGCCGTGAAGTGCCGTCTCTCCTTATCGGATTGGGGGGGCGGTTGGATCGGCTCGGGAAATAGCTCTGGCATATGGACCGTACCCGAAACCGACACAGGTGGACTGGTAGAGCATACCAAGGCGCTTGAGAGAACGATGCTGAAGGAACTAGGCAAATTGCTCGCGTAACTTCGGGATAAGCGAGACCCACTTTTGCGCAAGCAGAGGTGGGTGACACAAACCAGGGGGTGGCGACTGTTTAGTAAAAACACAGGGCTCTGCGAAGTCGAGAGACGACGTATAGGGTCTGACGCCTGCCCGGTGCCGGAAGGTCAAGGGGAGATGTGCAAGCATCGAACCGAAGCCCCGGTAAACGGCGGCCGTAACTATAACGGTCCTAAGGTAGCGAAATTCCTTGTCGGGTAAGTTCCGACCTGCACGAATGGCGTAACGACCTCCCCACTGTCTCCAGCATGGGCTCAGCGAAATTGAATTCCCCGTGAAGATGCGGGGTACCCGCGGTCAGACGGAAAGACCCTATGAACCTTTACTGTAGCTTCGCAGTGGCAGCAGGAGAACTCTGTGTAGGATAGGTGGGAGACTACGAAGCCGGGCCGCCAGGTCAGGTGGAGTCACCCTTGAAATACCACCCTGAGTGCTTTTGCTGTCTAACCGAGACCGGTCAGCCCGGTCCGGGACCCTGCGTGGTGGGCAGTTTGACTGGGGCGGTCGCCTCCCAAACAGTAACGGAGGCGCGCGATGGTGGGCTCAGGCCGGTCGGACATCGGCTGCTGAGTGCAATGGCACAAGCCCGCCTGACTGCGAGAGCGACAGCTCGAGCAGAGACGAAAGTCGGCCATAGTGATCCGGTGGTCCCGCGTGGAAGGGCCATCGCTCAACGGATAAAAGGTACGCCGGGGATAACAGGCTGATGATGCCCAAGAGTCCATATCGACGGCGTCGTTTGGCACCTCGATGTCGGCTCATCGCATCCTGGGGCTGGAGCAGGTCCCAAGGGTATGGCTGTTCGCCATTTAAAGCGGTACGTGAGCTGGGTTTAGAACGTCGTGAGACAGTTCGGTCCCTATCTGCCGTGGGTGTTTGAGACTTGCGAGGCGCTTTCCCTAGTACGAGAGGACCGGGAAGGACGCACCTCTGGTGTACCGGTTGTGGCGCCAGCCGCACCGCCGGGTAGCTACGTGCGGACGGGATAACCGCTGAACGCATCTAAGCGGGAAACCCTCCTCAAAACCAGGTCTCGCCGAGAGCCGTGGTAGACCACCACGTCGATAGGCCGGAGGTGGAAGCGGGGCAACCCGCGCAGCTGACCGGTACTAATCGCTCGATAGCGCTGGAGCGCCCGCACCCAGCGGCAAGGACCACGAGGCCCGACATTGCCCCGACATGGCAAAGGAAATGTCGCTGGCCGAGTGAGCCCCCCGGCGCAAGCCGGGGGCCACCGTGCGGCAAACCCTCCTCCCAGACACACACACAACTCGCTTCCGCCAGACCGGCGGATCGGGAACCAGGAGAACCCTGGGTCCCGGCCCCTGGTTTCTGGCCCCGGAAAAGCCTGGTGGCCATGGCGAGGGGCAAAACACCCGATCCCATCCCGAACTCGGCCGTGAAAACCCTCAGCGCCGATGGTACTGCGTCTCAAGACGTGGAAGAGTAGGTCGCCGCCAGGCCCGCCTTACACATACCACCCAGGCCCGCCGCGGGGCGGCGCCGTCCCGCCTCCTCGGGTCACGCAAGAGGACGTCCGGCCCATAACCGGCGAGATATTGGGGCGGGCACCGCCGCCACTCGTCGAACATCACTCGAATGTCGTCCCCGGGCCTGACCCCGGGCCCACATACAAACGCGGGGTGGAGCAGCCCGGTAGCTCGTCAGGCTCATAACCTGAAGGTCAGAGGTTCAAATCCTCTCCCCGCAACCCTTTCTGTTGGTAAATTCAACTGGGTATCCAACACGCCTGAAGCCACCCCAGGTTCGGGCGTTGCTATGTCCGACTGGTGTCCGAAATCGTCTGTCCACGAGCATCCGAATCTGGATAGTGTGCTGAAGGTTCAGCAATTGGGGAGCCGCCTCGGCGGTTATGACACGCTGGTGATGTATACGTCACCGACCCGTGAAGGGGTGCACACCATGACAAGGCGAGGGTAAGGCGGAAGTAATCGACCTCAACTGTCATGCGCCATTTGCCCGGCAAGCTGGATCGCCTTTCGGTCTGGCTGCGGGAGCTGTTGGACCGTCGCCCTTTCCGGCTTGTTTCTTCGGCACTGGCCAACAAGCTCGCCCGGATCGCCTGGGCGGTCATGAAACGACAAGATACTTACTGCGAATTCACCGACAGCTTTCATAGGATTTCAATCAACATCCAGCTGGGTGTCGATGGTAAACGGGACAAAGTGTATTATCCTTATGGAAGTATTTCTTACGATCCGTATTTAAGAATGGAATATGACAATATGACCAGCGATGCCCCCTCTAATCAAAGCGGTTACGCTGCTTCAGCACCCTACATGCAGATCGAGGGAATGGCCACCTCAAACTCCACTCCGATTTACCATGGGTGGAACCGCGCGGCGGCTCATCATGCAGAGCACGGTGAAACCGATGCCGACGATGAGAAGGGTGAGGGTAGACGGCTCTGGGACGGGGTTAAACAGCGAGTCTGCGCCGGTCACGCGCCAGCGATCGGGATCGAGCTTGCTGCTGAGAAGTCCTTCCATTGGGCTCAGCTGGCTAATCCATGAAAGCTCCGAAGATAGATTGAGGTATTTGCCTTTATCGGTAACTTCCAGAATCTCACCAGTATTCCATGCTACCTGGTAGCCTTTCTCCGAAAGCGCCGAAATTACGCATCCATCGGCAGTAAGAAACGGGTTGCCAATGCTCAACGGCATTGGGGAACCGTCGAGCGAGACAAAGCTTCCACCGACGCGATCAATGTCGAACGTGACAACGTGGCCGCACAGCGTGGCCGCGGCCTGCGACATGATGGTGGCCGAAGAACCCTCATGATAGAGCCGCGTGCGAACCTGCACCTCAAACGGATCAACGGCCGACCGGGTCAGCACGAAATCGCCGAGCCCCTGATAATCGTATTTGACACCATCATAAGTGGTGAAATGCGGGTCGCCGGTGGCCGTAGCAAGGAAGCCGTGATCACTGTCCGGGCCGTCGCGATCCGGGATGTCGAGAAACCACCCGACGATCTGCCCCGCGTCGTTGATGCCATAGGCCGCCGTAAGGGATGCGCCCGGCACGTGGATTTGGGTGAAGCTGCCAGCGCTGTAGAGGAAGCCGGAACTGTCGCTGCCCAGAAAATACCCGACGATCTGCCCCGCGTCATTGATGTCCAAGGCCTCCGTATACCTTGCGCCCGGCGGATCGATTTGGGTGAAGCTGCCGCCGCTGTAAAGGAAGCTGTGGTAAGTCGTGCCGTCGTAGAACGCCCCGACGATCTGCCCTGCGTCGTTGATGCCGTAGGCGTTCGTAGCGGTTGCGCCTGGCACGTCGATTCGGGTGAAGCTGCCGCCGCTATAAAGGAAAGCCGTGGCCACCCTCGCTGGTCCCGACGATCTGCCCCGCGTCGTTGATGCCGTGGGCGCTCGTAGAGCCTGCGCCCGGCACGTTGATTTGAGTAAAAGCTGCCGCCGCTGTAGAGGAAGCCGTGATTACCAAAGCTGCTGCTGCCTTTAAAATCACCGACGATCTGCCCCGCGTCGTTAATGCCAGAGGTGCTCGTAGAGGTTGCGCCCGGCACGTTGAATGGCGCGAAGCTGCCGCCGCTGCCGCTATAGAGGAAGCCGCGAGTAGCACCCGTGCTGGTGCGAAATCCCCCGACGATCTGCCCCGCGTCGTTGATGTCTTGGGCGACCGTATGGGTTGCGCCCGGCACGTCGATTTGCGTAAAGCTGAAACTGGCGGCATTTGCGGAAGAGCCATCAGCGGTCGGTGCGGTGACGAGAACCGCAGCCACGAAAATCATGACCCAGCGGCAATTCAACGGCGGCACTTTTTCCGATTTCATCTCTATGAGCCGACATTCCCCGGATTCCCGGTCGGTTGGACCTGATCCTCCGTCCCTGGCAGCCTCACGGCAACAACATTTGCTCGCAGCCGATTGGGTAACAGCCAAGACGGCGGTCTGGTTGGCCTCACGGAGCCAGAACTCGCTGCGTTACCTTCATCGAGACGCACCTCTGCCGTCGTCGACTGCCGCATCTGGTCACGGTTTCCTGTCACGCTGGCACGGCCGGCGCACGCAATCGAGCGATCAGCGCCAGGATTTCTTGGAACATCTGTCGCGACACCGCAACCTCGGCCAGTTGGAACATGACATAGCGCCCGTGGCGAACAACCTTCGCTCCGATCTTGATCAGCTTTTCGCGCAGGCTGGTCAGCGACCACCTCTCCACCGTCTTGGGCATCGCCAGTGTGCGCATGAAGTTCCCGAGATTATAGGCCAGCGCATGGACCTGAAGGCGCACGGCATTGGCGGCGAAAGTCCGACATGACAGCCGCGTCCATTTGATCGCGCCCTTTCCTTCCTTGATCCACTGCTCGCACGTGCCACGCTGATTGTAGAAAGCGATAATACCCTCGGCAGACCGCGCAAGATTGGTGACAATAAACCCGACGCGCGGGTACAGCTCGCCCGGATGCCACTCGACCTTCGCCACAACATGGCGGGGTTTATTCCAGCTCTGCGCCTGATAGCGGAAGCTGGCGTAATAGCGTCGTACCTCATGGGGTGGTCGCCCGATTGGGCGTTTGAGCAAATGGCCGATCTTGTCCTGCAAGACTTGGTTAGCCGGCAGACGGATCGTGTAGCTGGCACCCTCGGCTTCGAGAAACTCATAGACCTCGGGATTAGCAAAGGCCGCGTCACCCCGAAAATATAGATGCTTCACGACGCTCCGGTAACGAGCAAATACCGGCTCCAATACTGCGCGCCAACCATCGGCACTATGCACGTTACCCGGCCTCAGCGCACATCGCTCGACATCGCCGAACTGGTTGAACACAAACAGCGGGTGATAGCAGGTGCAGCCGAAATGCCCGTTGTAGGCGCTGCCTTCCTGCTCGCCGTAGGTCGGGCTTTCGCTCGAATCCATGTCGAGCACGATGATCTTCGGCGAGCGCGGCCGGCGTACTTTATCAATCCACTGACCCGGCAGATCGATAAGAGCGGTGAGGTTCTCGGATCGGCTCAGCCATTTCGTCTCGAAACGGCCCATCTGGCTCGCCGAGGCGGCAGACCCGCTGATCGCTCGATCGCCGACCACCCAGCGCATCGCCGGGTCACGACACAGCCGATCCGCGTCATTAACATCCTCGTAGCCAGCCAGCCGCCCGAACACCGATTGGCGTAGTAGCCCGGCCAGCCGATGACGACCGTTCCTGCCGGTGCGTCCGTCAGCCAGCGCGTTTGCAGCCGTATCGGTCAGGTGCAACGCGTCGTCCAGTTCGCGGTAGGCCAGCAATCCGGCATCGGAGGTAATCGCAGAACCGCGAAACTGGAGCATCAAGCGACGGTCAAAATCGAGCCGCAGCGCGCTTCTATCCGCTTCACCCATCGGGTCCGCCGTTGCCGCCCCAGTTGGCCGTCAGTAAGATGCTAAATTATAAACCATAATCGTCGCGAGTGCGCTCAAAATGCCCGCTTCATCGGGGGAATGCGGGTTCATATGTTTCCGCTAAGCGCTCGACAACGGCGAGCGACACGTGAGCGACGAGTCTTTTGATCCATATCCATGATTCCATACTCGCGACGAAGAGTGTCAAGAAGACGGTCGGAAGCATCTGGACCATCACTCGTCCGTACGGGTCTGGCACATAATTGATTATTAGTATTGAAACGACGGATGTTATCGGCTCGACAAAGCAGATCAAATTCAACAAAGCCAGTATAAGGTACCCATCAAGAATCGCTGCCATTGCCAGCTTCCATTCATATACCCAGCAACAATATCCAATTTCAAGAGATTGGCGTACTCTCTCCTTTTTTCGTACGTGCTTCTCGATTCCTCGATGAAGGGTTTTACAAAAAAAAGATATATGAAAATTCGATCACATTTAGCAGGAAGAAGATGTCGAGAACAATCGTAAAACCCTGATCGTCATTGGCAAGCCATAGC
>DATGYF010000137.1:0-1829 GCA_035298145.1 Terriglobales bacterium
CCCGCACGCGCCGCTGCGAAAGAAAAGCCTTCAGGCAGGCAGATGTTTTTGTAAGGAAGACCGCGAACTTTCATACCTCGATCTTCACCAGCCAGTTGGTGGGCTGAGGAAGCATGGCGAATTTGGGCAGTTCGCCGCGCACCATGGCAACTTCATCGCAGTGATCGAATCGAGGGCAGACGCAGCAATCTTTGTGGATCTTGTCGGGCAAATCCTCGCGCTGGGCCATGGCGAATCCCAGGCGGGCGAAGAATTCCGGGATGCGGGTGAACAGGCAGATGGACTTGACGTCGTGTTTACGGGCCTGCGCCAGCAAGGCTTTCACCAGGCGCTCGCCGCCCCCCGAACCCTGGCGCGCGGGATCGACCGTGATGGAGCGAATCTCCGCCAGGTGGGGACCGTATAGATGGAGTGCGCCGCAGCCGATGATGTGGCCGTGATCTTCCAGCACGACGAAGTCGCGCACGTTCTCACAGACCTCGGCGAAGGTGCGCGGCAGCAGCGTGCCATCGCCGGAGTAGGCGGCGATCAGTTCATGAATCTGTTCCGCGTCAGGCAGCAGGGCTTCACGCGTGCGCATGGACGTCCTCCCGCATGGTTTCAACTTTGCGCCGGGCCTCGCCCAGCGCCTGGCGTACCCGTGCCGGCGCAGTTCCGCCCGGAACGTCGTGGATACCGAGTACTGACTGCAGACTCAGACAGGAATAGAAGTCCTGATCAAAGGCGGGATTCAACTGGCGCAGTTCCTTTAGCGGCAAATCTGCTAACTCACAATTTCTTTCGATGCAAGCTTGCACCGCTTTGCCAACGGTTTCGTGGGCCAGGCGGAAAGGAACTCCGCGCCGCACCAGGTAAGTGGCGCCGGCCCAGGCGTTCATAAATCCAGACTCAGCCGCCTGCTGCATGCGTTCGTGATTGAACTCCACGGCCTTCATCCAGCCGGAGGCCAGGGGCAGCAGCGAAAGCACGGTGCCGGTGGCGTCAAAAAGCGGCTGCTGGGTTTCCTGCAAGTCTTTGTTGTAGGCCAGAGGCAAGCCTTTCAACGTGACCAGTAGCGCAGTCGCGTCTCCGATGATGCGGGCCGCCTTGCCGCGCGTAAGTTCCAGCAGGTCAGGATTCATCTTTTGCGGCATGGCGCTGCTTCCCGTCGAATATGCCTCGGGCAAACGGATGAATCCAAACTCCTGGGAGGAAAACAGAATCATCTCTTCCGCCCAGCGGCTGAGGTGCACGGCGAGAACAGAGAGCGCTCCAACAAACTCCAGGATGAAATCGCGATCGCTGGTGGCGTCGATACTGTTGCCGGTTGGCGCATCGAAGCCCAACTCTTCGGCCATCGCGCGGCGGTCGAGCGGCAGGGTCGCGCCCGCAACCGCGCCCGAGCCCAGGGGACAAAGATTGAGCCGCTTTCGGCAGTCGGCCAGGCGATCTGCGTCACGCAGAAACATTTCTACGTAGGCCAGCAGCCAGTGTGCGAACAGCACCGGTTCTGCCCGTTGCAGGTGAGTGTAGGCGGGCATGGCGGCGCTTCCAGCTTGTTCAGCCCGGTCGAGGGAAACGGTCAGCCATTCGGCCAGATCGGCGCGGACCTGGTCAATCGCAGCCCGCACATAAAGACGGAGGTCGGTTGCGATCTGCTCATTACGGCTGCGGCCGCTGTGAAGCTTGTATCCGGTGTCTCCGATTAACGCAACCAACTGTTTTTCGACAAAGTGATGCGCGTCCTCGGCTTCGCTGTCGTCCAGGAACGCAGGGGACGCTGCAGCCTTCTCGCCAATTTCCTTCAGGCCCTGAAGGATGGTGATCAGCTCGCTCGAAGTCAGGACTCC
>DATGYF010000138.1:0-4413 GCA_035298145.1 Terriglobales bacterium
AGCTCTCCCGGCCGTTCCAGGAGCGCCGCCAGTATTTGAAGGGGCTGTTCCTGCAGTTTTACCTTCTGTCCCCGCTGGCGCAGTTCCCCGGTGTGGAGATTGACCTCGAAGGTGCTGAAGCGGATGACTCGGAATGAGGAATTGGCTAACACAGACCTCCATGCGGTCGCAGTCTAGCACCTTTCGATTACGCTCCGAATGGCTATCCCAATCTCCTCCTGATTCTGAGCCAACTTCCCGCACTGGGAAGAGCAGAGGAGGACTATGTAAGCCTAACCAGTGTGTTTTCAATGGCACGGCCGCGGCAATAGACTTGCAAAGTGGAGTAGCATGCTGCTCGTCATTACGCCTTCCGCTAAAGCTCGGGGTTGCGCCCAGGCGATTCAACAGGTCACCTCGGAAGAAACTCACGTAGCGGCCACCTCGTCCCAGGCGCTGGCCCGCCTGCGCGCCCATGAATACGGGGCCGTGCTCATCGATCAGGCATTCCTGGAAACCGAACCGGTCGAGAGCGACATGGTGCTGGAAAACATGGGGACAGCCGTACCCGTCCACGTGAACTTCGCCATTAACAATATGGACCGAGTCGCGCGCGAGTTGCGGACGGCACTGCTTCGGCACAAGAAGCAAGTCCAACTGGTGCGGCAAGGGGTCCAACACGCACTGCGAAACGAGCTCAAAGGGACGGTCACCGCCCTGCTGCTTTCGTGCGAATTGGCGCTGCACGTACCCAATCTACAGAGCGAAGCGGAAAACAAGATGCGCAGCGTCCACCAGCTTGCCCAGGAGATTCGTCTCAAGCTCGAAAGTCCCGTCTGAGGTCCAGCGCCGGAACCCGCTCCACCCTGTTTCACGATCCCGAGATGCAATATTTTGCGCACCTGCACGCTTCCCGAGAAAATCCTTCCCGGATATCGCTGTTCCCGCACTACAATGACGCAGCAGCAAAAAAACGCGGAGTCGCCGCTCCCTGGCCGCTCTCCGCGCTTCCCAGGGGAAATTCGTGCATGTACTGGTTACTGCCGACACTTTAAGTGGCACGTGGACCTACACCCGTGAACTGGTGTCCGGGCTGGTCAGTCGAGGGTTGCGCGTGACCCTGGTGAGTTTCGGCGAAATTCCCCTGCCCCAACAGACCCTTTGGATGGACAACCTGCATGGCCTGGAATACCGCCCCACGGCGTTCCGCCTGGACTGGATGGAGGAGGGGCGGCAGGATCTCAAGGATTCCTCGGACTACCTTACGGCGCTGGTCAAAGAACTAAAGCCCGACGTGCTTCACTTGAACCAGTTATGTTACGGCGACCTGCGGGTGCCGTTGCCACGCGTGGTGGTGGCGCATGGCGACTTGATCACCTGGTGGCAGGCGGTGCACGGCCGGGAGCCTAAGCAGGACAGTTGGCTGCAATGGTATCGCGATGTGGTCACGCGTGGCCTGGCCATGGCCAGCGTCACGGTGGCGCCTTCGGCCTGGATGCGGGACACCATCCGCGACTGCTACACCCGCTCCCGGAACGACACCGTTATTTACAACGGGCGCAATCCAATTTTCTTCAATCCTTACGTGGGCAAGGATGATTCCGTACTAGCGGTGGGCCGCCTCCTGGATGCGGGCAAACAGGTGTCACTGCTGACCCAGCACACCCATCCCCTTCCGGTCTGCATTGTAGGGTCGGACACGCCGGTCCACGGGCCCGCGAGGATTCCGATACGCGCCGATGTCAAACTGTCCATCAACGAAATGAATGTCGCGCTGAAAGGGCCGCAGACAGAGGCCCAGCTGCGCACCCTCTATAGCCGGGCTTCGATTTATGCCGCCACCTCGCGCTACGAGCCTTTCGACATGGCGGCGGTGGAGGCGGCATTTTCCCGCTGCGCGATTGTGGCCAACGATATACCCGCATTCCGTGAGATATGGGGCGACGCCGCTCTATACTTCCGCGAAAATGATGCGGCGAGTCTCGCAGCGGCGATCCGCCGGCTGAGCAACCAGCGAGACTTGTGCCGCACCTACGGCAACCGCGCCTATCAACGGGCCCGCGAATGCTTTACTTCGAAACGCATGATTGACCAGTATCTTGAACTCTACGGCAACCTGCTGCAGACCAAATGGGCGGCGGCTTAAGGAAGCTCTCAGCTGTCAGCTCTCAGCTATCAGTGGGTCTCCGGTTGGGTTGACTGAAAGCTGACAGCCGAGGGCTGATAGCCGCCTTTCTGCTATCTTCAATAGCGAACAGGGAGGCCCCATGGCAGTTAAAATTACTGTGCGGAGGAACGGCCCCTATCGGGTGGAAGATCCTGAGGGCTCGATCGAACTGGTGGACGCCGACGGCAACAAGTACGACCTGACCGGCAAGCCGGCATTTTCTCTTTGCCGTTGCGGTGGATCGGTGACCAAACCATTCTGCGATGGCACTCATAGCCGGATCGGGTTTCTGGGAGCGGAATCGGCGGTAAAAAAGACGGAGACCAGCAGCTGACCCCGAACTTTCCCTGACCGGGTGAGGTCTTCCAGCCGGACGGGGCTGCGGCCCCTTTGCTTCAGCCATGGTCCCGCCCGTTCCGGCAACGGCCGTTGGATTCTGCGCGTCAAGCCTTTGAGGAGCCCCCGTGAACGATTGGAAAGATGCAGAACTAGGGATGGGCCGCGGGATCACGCGGCGTGATTTCCTGAACGGAGTCGCACTCACCGTGGGTGCGGCAATTCTTCCCTCCGACTTGTTTGCCGCCGCCGATATGCAGGCCGGGCGGGAGAAGTCACCCGACTACTATCCCCCGGCCTTGACCGGACTTCGTGGCAGCCACGTTGGGTCATTCGAAGTGGCGCACAGTCTGCGCGATGGCACTTTTTGGGACCATGCCGGGACCCCGGTGGACACTAAAGAGACCTACGATCTGGTGGTTGTGGGGGGCGGTATCAGCGGACTCTCGGCGGCCCATTTCTTTCGCAAGACAGCAGGACCGAAGGCGCGGATTCTGATTCTCGACAATCACGATGACTTCGGCGGTCACGCCAAGCGCAACGAGTTTCAGACCCCCCAGCGCACCATGCTGGGTTTTGGCGGGACGTTTTCCATCGAGAGTCCGGCCCCCTACAGCGCCGTGGCCAAGGGACTGATCGAAGAATTGGGGATTGATGTTCCCTCCTATCCCAAGTATGTGAGCCGGGATTTGTACCGGTCGTTTGGCCTGGGTCCAAAGATCTTTTTTGACAAGGAAACATTCGGCGCCGACAGACTGGTCACGAATCCGACGCCGCGGGTTGGGGGCGAGAGCGAAGACGATAAAGTACGGGCCCACGCCCTGGAAATGTTCCTGCAGGACTCCCCGTTCTCGGAATCCGCGAAGGCAGACTACCGGCGCCTGGTCACGGAAAAGACCGACTATCTGCCCGGCCTGAGTTCGGACGAGAAGAAAGCCCGCCTGGCCCGCATCAGTTACAACAGTTTTCTGGCTGACCTGGTCAAAGTCAGCCCCGAAGTCGTGAAGCTTTTCCAGAACATGCCCCAGCCTTTGTTCGGCGTGGGATTTGATGCGGTAGCCGCGCAGGATGCATGGGGACTCGGTGCGCCCGGCTTCGCCGGGATGAATCTCGATCCCGGCCCAGGCAAAGGCATGAACCGTGATGCCATCCCGAACAAGGAAGCAGAGAAATACTTTTTCCACTTTCCCGACGGCAATGCTTCCATCGCGCGGCTGCTGGTGCGCAAACTAATTCCGCAGGCGATTCCGGGCCAGTCCGCCACCGACGTGGTCCTGGCCCGGGCCAACTACGCCCGGCTTGATGAGAAGAAGTCGCCGGTCCGCATCCGCCTGAACAGCACGGCGGTGCGCGTGCAGCATCAGGGAGATCCCGCCAGCGGCAAGGGAGTTGAAATCACATACGCGCGTGACGGCAAGGTGTACAAGGTAAACGCCGCGCATTGCGTCCTGGCCTGTTGGCACGTGGTTATTCCCTACATCTGCCAGCAACTGCCGGAGAAGCAGAAGGAAGCGCTGGCATCGGCCGCGAAAGTTCCATTGCTCTACACCAACGTTGCCCTGCGTAACTGGAAGGCCTTTGAGAAATTGGGCACAAACGCGATCTACGTTCCAGGCGGATATCACTCGTACATGAATCTGGACTTGCCGGTAAGCATCGGCGGCTACGAATGTTCGCGTAAACCGGAAGAGCCCATCGTCGTCCACATGATGAAGACGCCTTGCAAGCCGGGACGTCCGGCGCGCGACCAGCACCTCTTGGGCAGGGTCGAACTCTTCACCACCACGTTTGAAACCATGGAGCGAAATATCCGCGAGCAGTTGGCCCGCGTGGTGGGCCCGGGAGGTTTCGATCCGGCGAATGACATCACGGCCATCACCGTCAATCGCTGGCCCCACGGCTACGCCTATGAATACAACTCGCTCTGGGAC
>DATGYF010000139.1:0-4729 GCA_035298145.1 Terriglobales bacterium
CCGGCTTCGCAGGCCATCACCACGGAAAAAAGCGGCGGGCGGGGGCGCCCGCCCCACACAGGAATCAAGTGCGCAGTGGATCGTCCACCTGGGCATGACCGGGCGCATGGTGGTCTGCGAGGCCGACAGCGAAACGGCAAAACACACTCACCTGGTGGCAAAGCTGGCTTCGGGCAGGGAATTGCGTTTTGTCGATCCGCGGCGCTTCGGGCGCTTGAGTGTGGCGCATGGTTTCGAAGCGGGCGGTTCAGAGCCGCTGGAAGTCCAACTCGATCATTTTGTCAGCCTTTTCCATGGCCGCAAAACGCCCATCAAGAGTGCCCTGCTGAACCAGAAACTTTTGCGCGGTGTGGGCAATATCTACGCCGACGAGTCGTTGTTTCGCGCCGGGATTCGGCCGCGACGGCGAGCGGCCTCACTTACGCGCGACGACCTGCGACGGCTTTATCCCGCGGTCCAGGAAGTGTTGCGGGAGGCCATCGCCTTGGGTGGGTCTTCAGTTTCCGATTACGTTGACGCCGATGGCGAAGAGGGATTCTTTCAACTGCAGCACCGGGTTTATGGGCGGGAAGGCGAACCTTGTCTGGTCTGCAGGACTCCGATCAAGCGCGTGGTCATCGCGGGCCGCAGCAGCCACTATTGCCCGAAGTGTCAAAAGTAGCGCCGGCGTCCCGCCGGCTGTCCGGAGGGCATCCTGCCCTCCGCCGGCGCGGGCGAGACGCCCCCGAGACAGCCGGCGGGACGCCGGCGCTACCTCGACAACTCGCCAATCTGCAATCTGAGCTCTGCAATCTGAATTTTGGTACGCTACTCACCTATGCCCAATTTTTCTATCGGCGTTGATCTCGGTGGCACCAACCTGCGCATCGCAGCCGTCAACCAGCAGGGCGACTTGATGGAAAAAGTCACCTTGGGCACGCGGGTCGCCTTGGGCAAAGACCACGTCATCCATCAAATGTGCGACGCCATCCGTCTGCTCGCTGCCAGGTATCGCGACGGCGGCGCGCTGCAGGGAATCGGCATTGGCGTGCCTGGCATCATCGACATGAAGACGGGCATGTTGCGCGAGTCGCCGAATCTGCCGGGTTGGGCGGAGTCTCCGGTGCAGGCGCAAATTGAGGGCCTGCTGGGGACGCGCGTGATCCTGGAGAATGACGCCAATGTCGCGGCGCTGGGCGAGAAGTGGCTGGGTGCGGCGCGAGACGTGGACGACATGGCGATGCTGACGCTCGGGACAGGCGTGGGCGGCGGAATCGTGCTCCAGGGCCGCATCTGGCATGGCATGACCGGCATGGCCGGCGAGTTTGGCCACATGACGGTGGAACCTGAGGGTCCTCCGTGCGGCTGCGGAAATCGTGGCTGTCTGGAACAATACGCTTCGGCGACGGCGGTAGTCCGAATGGCGAAGGAGGCGATTGCCTCCGGCCGCGCTCCAGGGCTGGCGAAGGCCGCCAGCAACAATCCGGAGTTCAACGCCAAGGCGATTTACAACCTGGCGATTCAGGGCGAGGATGAAGCCAGGAGAATCTTTGGACGCCTGGGGCGCGCCCTCGGAATCTGCATTGCGAATCTGGTCAACGCCTTCAATCTGAATATGTACGTGGTTGGCGGCGGAGTGTCGAGCGCGTGGGAAGCGTTCTCCCCATTTATCTTTGAGGAACTGCGGCAACGCTCTCTGGTTTATGCCGCAACCGCTCCCGCTTCTCTTGCGGGCGGGGAGGGTGCTTCAGGGCATGTGGGTCCTGAAGGCTCGACCAAGACCATCATCACGCGAGCCCTGCTGGGCAGCGATGCCGGGCTGTACGGTGCGGCTCAACTGCCGATGACGGCCAGCTAGGAGATCTTTAACTTTGCCATTGCTCCTAAGAGCGCGTCATTCTGTTCCGGCCTGCCGATGGTGATGCGGATGGCGTCGGGAGCGCCCCATTGCTCCAGCGGACGTACCCATATCCCCTCGTTTTTAAGGCGTTCGGCGAAAGGCCTGGCGTCCCGCCCAATCTCGCAATACAGAAAGTTCGCCCACGTCGGAGTGAGCGCATAATCCATCCCGGAAAGCGCCGAGTGCAGTCGTTGCGCCTCCTGGGTGTTGTTTTCGACAGCCTTGCGAATGTGTGCTGAATCTTCAAGCGCGGCCAAAGCCCCCGCCTGGGCCAACGCGGAGACACAATACATCGATCGCTGGCGGGAAATGCGCGCAATCAATTCTTTGGACGCAATTCCGTACCCAACCCGCGCTCCGGCCAGCCCGTGTACCTTGGAAAACGTGCGCAATACCACGACATTTCGTCCCTGGCGCACGTAATCAAGGGAACGCGAGTACGTGACAGCGCCCCTGGCAGCGAAGTCCTGGGCAAACTCGTAGTAGGCTTCATCGAGCACGACAACCTGCTCCGGGACATGGCCCAAGAGATGGTCCACTTCATCCGCCGTGACCATGGTGCCGGTCGGATTGTTGGGATTCGCCAGAAATATGATCCGGGTATTGCGGTTCACGGTAGCCGCAACTCGGTCGAGATCGAATCCGTTCTGACGCATCGGAACTTCGATCAATTGGGCGCCCGCGGCCTCGGTGGCCAGGCGGTAAACGATGAACGATCGCTCGCTGGTTACGGCGTTCAAACCGGGCGCCAGATATGCCCGCGCGAGCATACCCAGAAACTCAGTCAGGCCGCCGGCGAGCAGAATCTGTTCGACTTTGACAGCGTGATATTCAGCCAGCTTGAGTCGCAGGGTCGAGGCTTCGTCGTCGGGATATTCGCTGCATCTTGCCAGCACGGCCTGCATGGCCTTGATGGCGTGCGGTGAAGGCCCAAACGGATTTTCGTTCGAATCGAGCTTGATAATGGTGTTCATGTGGGCGCGGGCGCCCCGCCCGTGCGACCCCCGGTGAGACGTGTCACCTATTCTTTCCCCAACTCTCGCTGTCGTGTCATCCTCAGCGGAGTCGAAGGATCCCTATAGCGGATGATCTCGCGGATAGATAGGGTCCCTCGACTTGCTCTCACCGTGTCAACGCGGCTCGAGCCACGCTCGGGATGACACGCTTTCCAGTAGAGGACGTCGAGACGCGCTCCGGAGTTCAAATTCATTATTTAACCGCGGACTTCAAGCGGGTAACTTCCTGCGCGGTCAAATGGCGAAATCTTCCGGGAGGAACATCGAGCTGCAGAGGCCCGTAGCGCACCCGCTTTATTTTTTCCACGTGATGTCCGACGGTCTCGAACATCTCCCTGATCTGACGGTTCTTGCCTTCAATCAGCGTAACTTCGTACCAGGGATTGTCGGCTTCGCGAATGGGCTTGATCCTGGCCGGCGCTGTTTTTTGCCTTCGGCCGCCTTTACCCTGGATGTAAACACCGGACCGCAATTTCGTCAGGCCATCCGCCGATGGCGTGCCCGCCACCTTGACCAGGTAAGTCTTGGGAACGTGAGAAGAAGCTTTCATGAGCGCGGCGGCCAGTTCGCCATCGTTGCTGAGCAACAGCAGGCCTTCGCTGGCGTAGTCCAGCCGTCCGACGGGATACACGCGCACGCCAACGCCGCGAAGCAGGTCCATCACCGTGGGCCGCTTTTCGGGATCAGTCACCGCGGTGATGTAGCCCTTGGGCTTGTTCATCAACAGATATACATATTTCTGCGCGCCGCGCAGCAACTTGCCGTTTACGCGGATGTGATCATGCTCGGGGTCGGCCTTGGTGCCGGGCTCGGTGACCACCTGCCCGTTGAGCGAGACCAGGCCGCCGGCTATGAGCTGCTCGGCCTTTCGGCGCGACGCGATTCCGGCGGCGGCGATGATCTTTTGCAGACGTTGGGCAGGCATTGGAATGGTTCAACACGCGAAATGAAAAATTGCCGGATGAAGGCGGCCAGCCCAGGTCTAAGCGGCGGGATCATTCTCGCCGGCGCTATGCGGCCCGGCGGAAGCAGCTTCGGCCCCGGCTTCGATCGCCTCCGGCCCGGACTCGATCTTCGCTTCGCCGGCATCGGCGGAAGCGCCTTCCGCGCCGTTCTCCGACACGGGCAGCAATTCGTTCTGGAACGATTCTGCCACCAGCTTTTCGAACTCCTCCATGCTGGGCAGCTCGTTTACGTCCTTCAGGCCAAATCGGAGCAGAAATTCCTTAGTGGACTTGTAGAGAATCGGCCGTCCTATGACCGCCTTTCGTCCCGCGGTGGTGATCAATTTTCGATCCAACAAGGTGGCGATGACTCCGCTCGAATCCACGCCGCGGATCTCACTGATCTCAGGCACCGTGACTGGCTGCTTGTACGCGATCACGGCCAGGGTTTCGAGCGCCGGGAGCGAGAGCCGGATCGGCGGCTTCAGGCTCTTGGCAAAATCACGGACAACGTCGTGATGCTCCGGCTTGGTGGACATGCGATATCCGCCCGCGATCTGGCGAATCTCGACGCCGCGATCGGAAGCAGCGCAATCGTCGGTCAGTTCCTCAAGCGCGATGCGGACGCGTGACTTGACCTCATCCTCGGTCGCGCCTTCGGCAATCGCAGACTCATTCAGCAATTCGACAATGTGATCGAGCGTGATCGGCGTTTCCGCCGCATAAATAATGGCTTCGAGTTTCGCTTTAAGACTCATGGTTAAATGCCCTGTAAAGTTTTAACTGACGACCGACGACTGCTTCTATCGCCAGTCGTCCCGCACTGCTGCCTGTTCGGCAATGATGGCTTCAAAGCCGGTATGCTTGCGCAGCAGGATCTCGCCAAAAAT
>DATGYF010000140.1:0-3100 GCA_035298145.1 Terriglobales bacterium
CCGCAAGCGCAAGCTGAAAGCGAACCCGCGCACACTGACACGCCGCCCTTCCACGTGCAGAATGAACAGGTCGCGACCTTTCCCGGAAATTGGATACCGCTCGCCGGAAAAACTGTAAGGATTGTCACGGTGCAAAAAGCCATTGACAACCCGGCTACTACCGGCCCCGAAGCCAAGCTGGCATTCGCTAAATCCGTGTTCGACCGGGAATATGCCGACCTCATCCGCACTTCGAGCACAGTCGTTGGAGTGGTGGTGATCTTTGACTCGGATGATGGCGGCATGATTGCCGCGACCGTGCCTACGTTGAGACAGTGGAAGGCGGGCGCTCTCTCCGACGAAGCGCTCTGGCGTCGCTGTCTCTTCGACCCTCGCGAAGCCTTTACCTTGGCCGCCAATCCCTGACTGTTTCCCTTCTGAAAACTGCAATTCTCTCCGGAGATACGCGTCTATCCTCTTACCCGAGCTGCCATGGCCGCGGCATTGTTGCAGCTAGTTGCAAATGGTATGCAACAGAAACTTGCAACCATGCTTGACCGGCCAAAAGAAATGAGTTCAAATCTGATTTCATGTTCCTTATATGCAACATAGTTGCATTTAGGAGAATTGCGAGAAAACACCTGCCGCGTCCCTCGTTTGCTCCCGGCAAATTCCGGCTCCGCGGTTGTGTCCGCCAATCTGCCTGATGATCAGACCACCGAACAACCGCTCGGCCAAACAGAAAGCTCTAATTTGCGCAGCCACTACCTTATTTGCTCGCTTCGGGTATGAGGCAACCACGACCCGCGAGATCGCCGCGCGGGCGGGATGTGCAGAGGGTCTGATCCACAGGTACTTTGGCGGAAAATCGGGACTGCTCTTCAGTCTGGTAAAGCTCCATCTTGCCCAGGAGTCGGCCGTGCCCATCGAACGCCTTGCCTGCGCCACTCTGGAGGCGGAAGTCCAGAATCTGATGGACTGGCAACTTGACCAGCTTTGGAAGGAGCGTGAGTTTCTTTGTCTGGCTTTCTCATGCGGCATTCTGCAACCTCGGCTGGGCAATCTTCTCCGCACATACATGCCCGCTCGGACGGCGCTGGTGGTACAACGGATCCGGTCGTACACGCCGAGTCACTGCTCGAATGAGGACATCGAGATGCTCGCTCATGCCCTGATTTCACTGGGTTTCGAATTCGGCTTCATCCGGCCCGCTATTCTCAGGCAAAACCGGCAGCAAACCAGACATCTTGCCCGGCGGGCTGCCAAACTATTGAGCCGCAGCCTGCTTACCCGGTGAGCATTTCGCGGACGCGGTTCGGGAAGAAGACTCACTGGCCGCAACCTCCAGTAATCGAAACGTGAGCGGTACACGTCTTGATTCCCTGCCGCTGCTCAGCACCGAAGGAAGATCAAGACAAAAACCCTTATAGTATTTGTGCACTGCGTCCAAAGCAGGTCGCCACGGGAGCCGACAATAATGAAGCTTCGATCCCTTCGAACCTTGACTGCGTCCGGGAAGTTCTGTGGAATTGTTTTCTTCCTGATGCTTGGTTTTCTTGCCCTTTCAGCCCGTGCGCAGACTCCGACGCACTACGAGCCCACGCTCGAATCGCTCAATCGGCATCCCCTGCCGCAGTGGTATGCCGACGCAAAATTGGGGATATTTGTTCATTGGGGCCTTTACTCGGTTCCGGGCTGGGCTCCCCTGGTCCACCCCGAGCACGATTTCAGGACACCCGACTACATCAAGAACAATCCCTACGCTGAGTGGTATCTGAACGTCATGCGAATCGACGGATCGCCCACCCAGGCCTACCATCGCGAGCACTACGGTGCCGACTACGATTACTACAACTTTGCCCCCATCTTTGACCGGGAGATCCAAAAATGGAATCCCGACGCCTGGGCCAGGACCTTCCGGGACGCCGGTGCGAAATATGTGGTCCTTACCACCAAACATCACGATGGATTTACTCTGTGGCCCAGCTCGACGCCAAACCCCAAGCTGCCTGCTGACCGGCAACACGCCACCCGCGATATCGTTGGCGATTTGACCAAGGCAGTGAACAAGGAAGGACTGCGCATGGGTCTTTACTACTCCGGCGGTTACGACTGGACCTTCGTGCCTGGTCCCATTCGCACGGCGGCCGATTACCAGTCCGTCAAGCCGCAAAGCGAAGCGTATGGCAAGTACGCCGATGCGCAGTTTCGCGAACTGATTGAACGCTACCGCCCCGCTGTGCTCTGGAATGACATCGACTATCCCAAGTCTGGCCACCCTTTGGAACTTATGGCGGAGTATTACAACGCCGTTCCGGATGGCGTCATCGACGACCGGTTCGGAGTCAAACATTCTGATTTCAAGTCTCCGGAATACAAGGTCATGGAAAAGATCAGCCCGACGAAGTGGGAAGAATGCCGGGGTCTGGGTCGATCATTTGGCTACAATCGCGCCGAAGGTGAAGCCGAGACTATCGCCCCCGATGAGCTCATTTATTTACTGGTCGATATCGTGAGCAAGAATGGCAATCTTCTTCTCGACGTAGGCCCGGAAGCGGATGGCACCATCCCTCCCATTCAGATGAGCCGCCTGCAGGCTCTCGGAGCATGGCTCAAGCAGAATGGTGAGGCCATCTACGGCACGCATCCCTGGAAGACCGCGGAAGGCGAGACCGCCGAAGGCATTCATCTGCGGTTCACTCAAAATGATTCCGCCGTGTACGCCACTCTTCTGGGCAAGCCCAGGACGGAAACCATCACTCTGAAATCGCTCACACCCGAAGCAGGAACGCAGATTTATCTTCTCGGCAATGCCCAACCCCTGGCGTGGTCTAAACAGGGCCCCAATACCCGGATCACGCTTCCGCACGATCTTCCGGGACAGTATGCATACGTGTTGAAGATCGCGGGACCGTTGTCCCTGGCCGCGGTTAATCCACCGGGCTGGAATTGAAGCGGAGGTAGTTTCACCGCTGAATTTATGAACGTGCACTTTGATCAGAGGGATGCCGAAGCTTGGGCGACAATCTGTGTCCGGACCAAACTTCCACGGCGCATCTTGGTCCTGGCTGAGGGCCACAACCGGAGGTGGCGACTCGGCTGGGAGCAACTGAAGGGTCGC